>JAIORJ010000132.1 GCA_021108185.1 Methanococcoides sp.
GTACAGCAGGGAACAGGGCTTGGCCTTACACTCGTGAAAAGTTTTGTAGAAGTACATGGTGGCGTGATCTGGGTTGAAAGTGAAGTTGGAAAAGGAAGTACTTTTACGTTCACAATACCGTTGAAAAGCAAACATGAGTGACCATACGATCTTTATGGCATAAATGTGTCAAATTCCTTAAATACTATAATTACTATCAGTAATATTATGCAACTTCCAACACCTGAGAGGCTACGACAGAAAAGGCTCGATCTGGCCCTTACCCAAAGCGAGCTTGCAAGGCGTGCCGGTGTCAGTCAACCTCTTATTGCACGTATTGAAGCAGGTGATGTCGATCCGAGATTATCGACACTTAGGAAGATATTTACTGCTTTTGAGGAAGTAGAGAAGGAGAAAGTGCTGGCAAGAGATATCATGCACACGCTTGTTATTTTTGTTTCTTCCGATGATTCGGTCGAATCCGCAGTGCATCTGATGGAAGAGAATGGCTTTTCCCAGGTCCCGGTAATCGATCAGGGTGTTCCATTGGGCAGTATTTCCGAGGACACTATTATTAAGGTCATGACCGAGAGAAAGACATCGGATATTTCCCAGATGAGAATAAAAGATATCATGGGTGATGCATTCCCAACCGTTTCACCTACTACTGAACTTAATGAGGTATCCCATCTGCTTGAGAGAAATCCGGCGGTCCTTGTGGTCGAGAAAGGGGTTACCACAGGATTCGTTACAAAACATGATGTCATCAAGCTGTTGCATGGCTAAAACGGACTTGCAGGCATTTATTTGCCGAACCCATGTTACTATTCTTTTTTGCTGACTACAATTATATAGTAGATTTGCATAAGGTAGCTCAATTATTTATTATTGATAGCGACTATTCATAGAAATAGATACATAGAATCAATTATTTATTGAATTTACAGGAGATATTACATGGACCTTGAAGACACACTACTTATGATGCCTGGCCCTGTTCCTGTTGCACCTCGCGTGCTCAGGGCAATGTCAAGACCTATGATCAATCATAGGGGCAAGGAATTTTCCGCAATGTTCGATGACTGTACCACAATGCTGAAAGAGATCTTCCAGACAGAGAACGATCTTTTCACCATCAGCGGTTCAGGAACAGCTTCCATGGAAGCAGCTCTTGGATGCACCATCGATAAAGACGACAAGGTCGTCACTATCGAGAATGGTAAGTTCGGAGAGAGATTCAAGGATATCGCAGCACGATATGGACAGGTCGTTCCTGTCGAGTGCGAATGGGGAACCTCCGTTGACCTCGATGTTGTAGAGGAGAAGCTTTCCGAGGGTGCCAAGGCTGTTACCATGGTACACAACGAGACCTCAGCAGGTATACGCAATCCAGCTCCTGAAGTTGGTAAGCTTGCAAAGAAGTACGATGCTTTGTTCATCATGGACGGTGTGACCTCCATCGGTGGAGATGACGTTAAAGTGGATGAATGGGGCGTTGATATCGCTGTTGTCGGTTCACAGAAGTGCATCGCTGCACCACCAGGACTTTCCATGCTTTCAGTAAGCGAACGTGCTTTTGAGGCTATGGACAAAGAGAATCTGCCATACTATCTTGACCTTAAGGCATACCAGAAGAGTGCAGCCAAGTCACAGACACCATATACACCTGCTGTGCCTCTGTTCTTCGGTCTTCAGGAAGCTTTGAAGATCGTTATGGAAGAAGGCATGGATGCAAGGATCAAGAGGCAGGCAACCGGCGCTGCTGCTGTCCGTGCTGCAATGGATGCAATGGGCATCGAGATGTTCCCACAGCTTAACGCGACCAGTGCGTATTCCAGCACAGTTTCCGCAATGAAGGCACCTGAGGGTGTTGACAGCAACGACATCAAGAAGGGAATGATGGACAAGGGCATCATCATCGCCGGCGGTCAGAACAGACTCAGCGGCAAGATCTTCAGGATAGGCAGTATGGGTAATGTTGCACCAAAGGACCTCATGATGACGATCCAGCACCTTGAACTCGTGTTCAAGAACCTCAATATCGTTAATGAGATAGGTGTAGGTACCGAGGCTGCTGCCAAAGTATTTGATACACTATAAACCATAGTCTGATACATGAAAACTATAGGCGTTGTCGATACGACCTTTGCACGTTTCAATATGGGACGTGCAGCCGTCGATGAGATCCAGCAGAACGTATCCGCTAAGATCAAGCGGATAACCGTTCCCGGTGTCAAGGACCTGCCGGTAGCATCCAAGAAGCTCATAGAAGAAGAAGGATGCGACATAGTAATAGCTCTGGGAATGCCCGGAGCCAAGGAACAGGACAAGATCTGTGCCCACGAAGCCTCCACCGGCATCATCCAGGCCCAACTCCTGACGAACACCCACATCATAGAAGTGTTCGTACATGAGGACGAGGGAAAGGACGAAAAGGAACTCGCATTCCTCATGGAAATGCGCTCCCGCGAGCACGCCTTAAATGTCGTCAACATGTTGTTCCACCCTGAAAAACTTGTCAAGCAGGCCGGTACCGGTCAAAGGCAGGGTTTTGAGGATGTTGGGACTTTGGGGCATTAAGGTCTTTTCTATTTCTTTTTTTTGAGATATTGGAGAGAGGGAAATCTCTTGTTATGCCTCAGTGGATACTTGATGGTCTCAACGAGCCGAAAATCAAGCATAGAGAAGGTTCATGAGAAAATTATACCTAAGTTGATTGAAACTTGGTGAAGTCTGAGTTTGGAAGGGATTTGTTGGGGCAGTTGCAGTGAACTTTAATGGTTAATTAAAATTTCATTAACAAGAAGCTTGAGCCGTTCCTCTCTGTTTTTTTTAGATTTGATTTCGCATTCCCAAACTGATGAATGTCCTTTTGGTTGAAAAATTCCGTTATTAATTGTTGCATCCGTGATATTGAATAGATTCTGTAACTCTTTCCTCGAATAAACGGAATTGAGTTCAAGTAAATCAGATGAGTTCATAAACATCCATAATAAATTACATTGTACTTAGATTTTTTCAAAATTCAGAAATTAAAATTGCATAAAGAAATAGTAGAAAATCCGATGAATACATATCCATATCAGCTGCTTTGACAAATATAGAATAAACAATTAATAGTAAAGTGACAGAGGGCTTAAGCCCCCCACTCACTTTTTGTTCTTGTCTGCTGCAGACTGAGCACGGGACTTAAAATCCTGATTATTTCCGGATTTATCTGCATTGGACTGTATTCTTGAAGCTGCTTTCTGATCCATTGATTTTTCTGCCATAATATTCCTCCTATATGTTACACATTCAATTATTGATCTATCAAAATCATTTATCTTCCTTTGATTCACAGTCTTCTGGCTTCTCATCTTCACCACGGCTCTGCCAGTAAGCATCGTTGTTTGGATTACACTGATTTGAGTGGTTGTCATTGTCGGATTCTTTGCTCATTCTTTGTCAACTCCTTTTGTAGTAACAATCCCTAATTTCTACGATTTAGATTAAATACATTTCAGAAGAGTTAAGTAACTAGAGAAACCATTTGTAAAGTATAAAATGATTTTGTTTACAACATTCTAAAACAAAAGAGGCAAATGATGATAGAAGAAAAGATTCCAGAAAAGGAGTGGATGGTTCTTGAACATTTTATTTTTAGTGAAAGTAAAAAGATAGAATCAATTCTTAAAAGGCACAACAAAGCCACTCCAGAAAACAGTGATCATTTTTCGACCTATCCTGGTGAGATCGAGTCAAGTATTGATACTAGTAGAGTAACAGCAGGAAAAGCTTGTAAACGACTTATAAAAATGTCCATACTAGAAATTCCTAAAACTACCCACACTCATCTAAAAGGAGGGAAAAGTAATTTTTATTCACTGAGATCAGACTTACCTACCATCAGAACTCTTGTGAAATTGATACTTGAAGAACTTTCATTTTCTGAAGCTAAAAAGCTTCTT
>JAIORJ010000075.1 GCA_021108185.1 Methanococcoides sp.
ATGAGCACACCGGCAATCATAAATGGCATGTATAAAAGTCGCGCCAGCGGAGATGCAGGGGATATATCCCCAAAGCCCACTGTTGTCAGTGTGGCAACCGTGCCATAGACTGAATCGATTAGGTTTTTTCCATCTATTACGTAGAGAATAAGAATCTGGGCAACAGCACTCCCGAGAAATATGATTCCGATATTTCTTCCGCTGTTTTTTCTGGATTCCAGCAACCTCACGATGGAATAACTCATTTTCCTGAGTGGCCATAGCACCATGTCCATGCCTCCTGATTATGTAATAAATTCCAAAGACACCCATATCCTGTGGTCATGTCGACTTGCAGGAGTATATGTCGAATCATGAATTTAATAATTTTCAAACTCTTGTCATTCACCAATTGTCTAAAATGTGATTGTTACATTTTGGCGCGACGTGCAAAGATGCTTGTTAGTAGAGTATACATAAATATTGCAACTCCAGCCCATATGAGGATGGATGCGACCTGATTTTGTCCAAGAAACATTAACAGAAATCCTGCACCGAGTATGAATATATTCATTTTATTGATCTTCCTGTTTCTAACAAGAATACTGCGAGAATTCTGATTTCTGATTATTCTTTCCTTTTTCTCTAGTTTCAATATGCTCACCTTACTTCAAATCCCTGTTACAACATCAGCTAAATTTGTTCAATAATTATATCAGAACCTTTTCAATACATACCATATTCACTTGTTTTTAAAATACACATTTTGGATAATATTTGACTAAATATATTTTGCACCTCCGTACTTCATTCAAAGGTAGTTATTGAATCGAGTCTTGCATTGCCCTGTTTTGTCCAGTATTCACATACATTGCAACCCTGTATGTCGTTACTGTTTATCGTTAAATCCAATTTAAATTTCGGACATGTTACCAATTTCAACACTTCTACATTTGAACTCCATTTTTTAAAATCACTTTACTACTTATTCATGTCAGCACTTTGTCAAAGCATCCCATATCTCGTGCCTTTTTGATCTCAACTGCCATCCTGCGGCCTGTGGACATCTCTGGACAGATGAGGTCAGAATATGATAAAACGCTGACATATGGATTGGTTCCGGCAACGATCCTTGCCGAGATCTCAACGACCTTAAACTCCAGCTTGTCCGCGATTTCGCATATCATATTTACTCTGCAAGTTTCCTGTAATCATTCACAAGGTCCATATTGACTTTAACAACTGAATTTTTAAATTCTGCCAAATCCTGCGTGATGTCGTTAAGTCCTTTGATCTTGCCCTGTTCAGTGAGCGTCTGCCCATCTGACACCACTTTACCATTGGGGATCTCAACCCTACAGACAGTGGAATTGTGGAGAAGCAACGTGTCATTCCCAATGATGCAGTCAAACACTACAGCCCCAAACCCAACAAAACACCCCTTGCCTATACGACAAGGTCCGTGCACAATACACCCGTGGGCAAGAGACGTATTGCTGCGTATCACCACTTCAGAATCAGATAGTGCATGAATCACCACATTATCCTGTACATTGCAACAACTGCCTATAACAATGGATGAGCCTGGCTCATCTGCCCGGATGACAGCATTGGGGGCTACGAACACATCATCTGCGATGGTGACATTTCCTACTATGACTGCAGTTTCAGATATCCATGCTTTTTCACTTATGTTTGGCTGTTGTTTTTGCGGATTTTGCATCTGCATTTAGATCACCTTATATTCCTGCAGCGGTTTTACACCGAAACTATGATCTGTGGTTTTAACCATTGCCTTGGTTGCTGCCTTGAATCCGGATATTGTTGTAATGTATGGAATATTGGATTCAATTGCAGTACGGCGAATCAGAACGTCATCCTGTGTGGATTTCCTACTGCCTATGGTGTTGACCACCAGTTCTCCGTATACTTCGCCAACTGCGCCGAAACCGCTGCCATGTATCACAGTGCCATCTTCAAGTACCATTATTGCTTTTTTCATGATTACCCCAATGATTTCCGCATTCTTCCCATCTTAACCAGTGTTGACCGTGTAAGTTGTAACAAATCTTCATCCATGATGCCGCTAGTATCTGTTGCACATAGCAGAGTGGGATGTACCATCTCCAGCAACATCCGGTATGACGGTTCGCATTGAGTTTCAATATCAAAGGTGTCACGTAAAATATCAACCTCCTTCCGAATAGATTCATGGAGTGTATCCGAAAGGAATCTGGATGCTGTATTTATGTCAAGATACTCAAATGCAAATCTAAGGTCTGATCGAAGTGATGGGAAATATTTAGTAAGCAACCGCTCGCAAACATCTTCACCCAATTTTTCTCTGACCTCTGCTATAGCAGACCCAGTGCCAATGATCTCAGGTGGTATGCCTATGGAATACAGTGCACCTGTGAATTTTATTGCCCTAGGCAAATTCATGCTTTCTCGCGGTATGCTCGCTTCCAATTCTTTTCCAATATCACTGCGGCAGAGACGAGATACACTTGTGACATCGGGTGTATCTCTTGCATATCCTGTGCCACCTCCACGCATCAAGCGATCGCGCTGCTGGGGTAGAAAATCGGCAATACAGTTTATGGTTGATGAGAACTGCTGTATTGCTCTGTTGTACCTAGCACCAAATATCCCTATGATGTTGACGATCTCTTCTTTTTCCTCATCAGATAATTTATCTGGAGACTTTGACAGCTCGTCTTTGGCACGCCTTACAAATTCCTCTGCATCGCCTTTATTATGATCAAATCTCAACGCTGACTGCAACGTGACGGTGTCGATGCCCCGATATTCATCGAAAAAGTTATCTGCATTCTCCAGGGTCACGTGCCCTCTAAACGGTAAAGCCCCCGCTCCGAATATGATTCCAATTTGTGTGTCAATGCTTGCTTCTAATTCATGAAGGTCGCTTATTGCGTATTTGCATGAAAGAGTGCTTGCCACATGCCCGAACGTCAGTGCTGAATCGGATTTTCCCATGAACACCCTGTACTTTTCGGGTGTTTCGTTCAATTGCTCCTGATAGGCAAGGATCGTGTTTCCTATGATATCCTTTGCATTCAGCAGTCCCGGCACCTCCTCTATCAGTGGTATTATGCGCGGTGTTTCCATCTCAAAATTGAACTCCTTTTTTGCAAGTTCACTTACATTTCTCATGTGCTGCTGTGACTCTATGATCTCCTGGATAGTACTTGTCATTGGATGCACTACTTCGGTTATTGCCTGAATACCCGATTGTTCATGGGCAATGTAATTAGCCTCGGCAACGGACATCATGACCATAAGCTGCCTGAACCTGTTTTCGTGGACTGCGCTTGGTGCCCTTGGCGTGATAAATATATCTTTACCAGGAACTAGGTCTGTTTCCTCTATGAACTTTGATACGATCTGGGCATTCTGATGATACGGTGTAGTTTTACCCTCATAATCTGGCATATATTCGTCACAGCCATATTTTATGGCGGCCTCGACTGCCTCATTTGGTTCTTCCTGAGTTGACATGTACCTGGATACCGAGTCTGGATGCTGTGTGCACATCACTTTTGGATACTTGATTTTTGCTGTCATTTTTGGTTCACCGATCCAGTGATATGATAAATTATGACAAATTATTAAAACATATCGATGAATTATAGATTACAGTTTTCTTTCAAATTCAGTAGTTCGCTAATTTCAGTTAAAACCCATATAAACGACATCATACGATATATTTATATGTGGTCTAATTCCTCCACATGTATACCCAGTCACAAAAGAAAGCCTCTACTGCTCGATTTGAAATGAAGTTTTAATATTATTATGGTTATATATTATCTATCAATTGA
>JAIORJ010000171.1 GCA_021108185.1 Methanococcoides sp.
GTCCAAAAAGCTGGATAACATAACAGTTCCTTTTTCAGCTCTGTTAGCTATGCTTATTGTACATGCATTGGTAAATGTTTATATATAAAAGAATTAATATATTGGCAAGTCATTATTAGTGGAGTTGTGAACATGGTCCCCTATCAGCATCTTTTGATTATCTCATGCCTCATTCTGTCCATTGCAGCCTCTGGATGTACGGAGATCGGCAATGATGTGGATGAGCTTGGAGACTCGATATCTCAGGCCAGGACAGACCTTCAGTTCTTACAATGGGCAGCCAATTCCACTGTGACCATCCTTGATGATTATGGCAATATCAAGAATGCAACTTCTGAGCGAAACACTGTTTTGATGGAAGAGTCTGGCAGGGCCTTGAAGGAAGATTCAGAGAAAGCTCTCACTGAGCTGGACAGCTTTTCAGTTTCTCCTTCCCTTCAAGATGTAGTGGTCGAATACAGGGATTTTCTGCAACGGTCCTACAATTTTGGGGATTTCGTAGAAACCAACTCTCAGACCTTAGATCTTGAAGCACTGGATAAGACCCTTGAGATGATAAATGAAACTTCAGACCTGTTCAGTGAGATCTCAGAGATGGCTGAACAAAGAAATTAAGCTCTTTGAAGTGGTACACGAATGGTTGCAATACTGCATTTTTGTAACACATCCTTCATCGTTACAATGATAAAATATAAAATATGCCATTGAGTTCCGGCCGAGTGCCGCATCAATGGCGCTTATGAAAAATGCAAGGGCATTTATGACAAAATAAGGTCCAGCTTGCCTGTCTTGGCTCCCAACTTAATTTCCTGTGCGATCCTCTTTCCTGTGGAAAGATTTTCCTCGATCATGTCTGAGTAGGGAGAGCCTGATGTGTAGAGATTGGTGCCTGCAACTATGCGGGCGGATATCTCAAAGACCTTGATCTCAAGTTTGTCAGTGAACACGGTCTCAAGACAGAACGGTCCGATCATACCACCAAACAGGCCGAGGGACTCCTCAACAACCTTCTCTCCAAGTGCGAATATGCGTGGCAAAAGGGATTCTCTTGCGACAAGTGGGACATTTCCTGTAACTACGTATGTAGGGTGAATGCCTGCGTCTTCAAGTTCTTTCGGGGATCCAAGCCTGAATATCTCATCAGCGTTCGACTCGACCCTGCGGTCCATGCTGAGCATCTCAAGTATGCCCTCGCTTAATTTGTATCCTTCTTCTCTTATTGGGGAGTAGAAGAAGTGGAGATAATAACGCGTACCGACAATGAATTCCTGTACTGTGTGCTTCTCGTTAGGGTCAATATATTGCTTGAACTCTTCATAGTCCTTGGCAATAAAGAATCCCCTGCCGCCCTTTGCACCATGGTACTTGACCATTACCGGGCTTTCGATCTTTTCAGGATCAACGATCTTGGGCATGTGGATACCTGCGCCTTCAAGCCATTCTCTTTCCTTGTCCCTGTCAGATTCCCATTCAAGTACTGCCCTGTTCCCAAAGGTTGGTACGGCTAACTCGGCGAAACTCTCTGTACCCATATATTCAACAAAAGAACCGTGAGGTATTATAATAGCGTTCTTGCTGACAAGTTCTTCCGCTATCTTTGATATGTCGGAATAGCTTTCTACGACAATATACTCGTCAGGTTTTGCTTTTGGAAATGCATCATAAAAACGTGGTGGCTGACCCACACAAATCCCTATTGTTCTTAGTCCCTCTTTTCGTGCTCCATCGAATATCTGGAGGCTTGAGTGTGAGCAAACAGTTGCAATAGCAAGATCATTTAGATCATATTTGCTGATTATCTCAGAGATTTGTTGTTTTGATATCATAGTTTCGCCTCAAAAATTTACAACAAATTGTATTACCTGTTATTTAACTTTACGGCATAAATAAACAATGGATAGAAATATCATAGTCCGTTAGGATATTTCGACTGTCCTCCATTTATATAGAATTTACTAATTTAAATCGGAACTATATTATAGTGAAAGTTCCATATGTGCCATAAGTGATTCCATGAGAGTTGCACTTAAAATCGCATACATAGGGTCGAATTTCCGCGGGTCCCAGGTCCAGCTTAATGATCCGACCGTGGAAGGCGAACTTTTCAAAGCATTGAAAGAACTTGGGATCATAGAAGATCCACGATCGGCTAATTTTATAAGTTCGGGAAGGACAGATTCAGGTGTACATGCCATGGGGCAGGTAGTGGCCTTCGACACGGATGCACCAAACCTTGCAATGCCCCGTGTTATAAATTCCATACTTCCAGGCACGGTCTGGGCATGGGCGCATGCGATAGTTCCTGATAATTTTGATCCCCGAAGGCATGCCTTAAGCCGCAGCTATCGTTATATACTGTATGGTGAGCAGTTCGACATTTCCAAGATCCGTTCCGCATCAAAGCTCCTTATTGGTTCTCACGATTTTGCTAATTTTTGTACTTACAGGGGGGAATGTAAGGGGGCCGTTAGGATCGTTGAACGTATTGACATAAGGGTCAGTGGCAATCTAACCCGCATAGATGTCGAAGCTAACAGTTTCCTCTGGAACATGGTTCGCAAGATAGTGGCTGCTTTGATGATGGTGGGAAGCGGGGTCCGTGACGAAGAGTGGCTTGCTCAGATGCTGGATCCGGAATCATATGAAGAAGGGCTTGAACCGGCACAAGCTTATGGTCTGGTTCTCATGGATGTGAAGTATCCGATCCCTCTCGAATGGGTAGAAGATGGCTATGCAATACGAAGAGCACATGAGCGCGTGCACGATCATCTTGTTCGCTACCGGGTAATGGCAGATATACTCAGTCATCTGTTCCCTTCGGAATCTTCCGATGAACTACTATGAGTTTGGAACATTCTATTAGTCTCAATGGGCTGGATATTCCTTATAGTCTCAACTATGGTGGGGTGAAGGCTCCAAGACTGAAATATAGTTCTGGCAAACTGGAGGTATCGGTCCCTCTAAATTTCAAAAAATCCGAAGAGCTCCTCCATAAACATAAATTGTGGATCTGCAGGAGACATGTGGAATATACAAATACTATTCATGAATCTTCCTCAAAGGAACTTCTGAATAGGTCGGAGGAAGAATTTAAGGAAATTGTGATGTATCATATCAAAAACATCTCTGATGAACTTGGAGTAATACCTGAAAAAGTGACCTTTCGTAAAATGAAGACCAAATGGGGGCAGTTGCAGCTCAAAGAAAAGGGTGAACCTCAACAGGCATTTAATACATCTCCCCGAATCTTTCATTGAATATGTGGTCTTCCACGAGATGGCACATTTGATCGAACTAAATCACAGCCTCCGTTTCTGGAATGTCATTGATTCAAAATATGCAGATCGGAAAGAATATGACCGTCAGCTTTCAGCATACTGGCATCTGATAAAAGAGACCAATTGATGCTGAAACACCGGTTGGAATTCCCTTTACTTTTGCAGTACCGTTATCTTGCGTGTGAGGCTTTTGTGTACCCTTTGCAAGTATCTGTCCTTTATGGTAAAGCCTGCCTTTTCCACAAGCTCAGTGACATCTATCTCTGAAACGATTATCGCCAGTTTTCCCGGTTTCAAAACCCTGAACATCTCAGCAAATGAGTGTTCGTAGAGGTGATGCAATGATTCTCCCTCTATCCTTGCCGACCTGCCGTATGGCGGGTCGGCAATGACCGCATCTACTGACTCATCCACAAGGGGGACTTTACAGGCATCTCCCATCATCATGGTCTGGTC
>JAIORJ010000017.1 GCA_021108185.1 Methanococcoides sp.
ATCCTTCATGATATCAACATCACTGTGAAAAAAGGAGAGTTCATTGCGATCATGGGACCATCGGGTTCTGGCAAAAGCACTCTTATGAACCTGCTTGGATGTCTTGACAGACCAAGTGAAGGACAAGTCCTTGTCATGGGCAAGGACATAAACAGTATCTCCGAGAGTGAACTTGCAAAGCTTCGGGGATTAGAGATCGGTTTTGTTTTTCAGAACTTCAACCTTGTTTCAAGACTTACAGCTTTACAGAATGTCCTTTTACCAACACACGCTAACCGCAGAATTGATGTCAACGTGAACCAACGTGCGAAACATCTTCTGGAACTGGTGGGGCTGGATGACCGCATGGAACACAGACCTACTGAACTTTCAGGTGGACAATCACAGAGGGTCGCTATTGCAAGAGCCCTCATTAACGAGCCTGCCATCATTCTGGCAGATGAACCTACGGGGAACCTCGACTCGAAGACAAGTGTCGAGATAATGGAACTCTTTTCCGAGCTTCACAGGAATGGAAGCACGATAATAATGATAACACACGATCCTGAGACATCAGCATATGCTGACAGGACCATCCATGTGAAAGACGGCTATATAGAGAATAATTAAGGTGATGACATGGGAAATGATAATTCAAGAATTACAAAGGAAATAAAGGTCTTTGCATTTATGATGGTCCTTTTGATAATGGTAATACCCACTGGATCTGCACAGGAGAGCAGCGTAATAAGCCTGGATGTCAGTGTTCAGAAATACGAGCCATTTCCAGCAGAGATAGGACAATATGTGGATGTGTGGGTGAAAGTGGAGAACTTCCAGTCAGGAAAATCCGATGACGTGACAATAAAACTTGTTCCTGAATATCCTTTGTCTCTTGATTCTGAAAAAAATGCTGAGAATAATATCGGCATACTTTCACCAGACAGTGCATCGATACAGGAGTTCCGCCTGTATGTAGATGAAAATGCAAAACCCGGAACAGCTTCCTTTGATGTGTATTACAGAGGCACGGACAACAGTCCCTGGATAAAGGACACTTTTAAAATAAAGGTAGGTTCCACCACTTTTGATAGTAAAGGTACTCTTGAACTTACTGAGACCACATCAACCCCAAATATGTTCAGCCCCGGAGATAAAGGTACTATAAGTTTCAAATTGACAAATACTGCATCAGAGAATACGATCAATATTGATGGGGAGGATTACGACACTTATGCACGTATCCAGTCAGCAAGTCTTACAGGCACTGACAGTATAATGGTCACCAGCGGTATTCAAGAAGCCGGTATAGTCGGACCAGGTAACTCGGTCACCCTTACATTCAATGTAGAGGTTCCAGAAGATGTTCAGGAAGGAACATACTATCTTGACCTTGCGATCATTGGCAATTCATATTCTTATAACAACATCTGGAGAGTACCTGTCACCATTGACAGTTCATCCCTCAAGATGATCCCCTCAAAGTCCATGATATTAACTAACAGTGAAGGGAAGATACAGTTCGATGTTGCGAACCTTCATCAGAACACGATATCTTCAGTGAGTGTCAGACCAATAGCTGAAGGAATCAAATTCTCCCCTGCAGAGTATTTTATCGGCTCGATGAAACCGGACGAACTTTTTACAATTGAATTTAACGCTGTTGCAGAAGAGGAAAGAGAACAATCTTCACTCACCCTTGAAGCAGAATACAGGAACGGGTTTAACGATCACACAACTTCTGCTAATGTAGGAAACCTCGAGGTAGTTGAAGAAAAGCCAGATACCAGCACTGGCAGTACAACTATTGCTTTCATACTTTTGATAGTGGCAGCAGCAGGGATTTTCATTTACAAGAAAAGGAAACAGGATTAAGCGAAGCAGGTGCACTATTAGAAGGAGATAATACAATGGTCGATCTGAAGCAGTCACTTGAAATCGCATTGGGAAGCATTTTTAGCTCCAAGCTTCGTTCCACGCTTACAACTCTGGGGATCGTGATAGGAGTAGCTGCTGTCATCGCCAATGTATCCTTAGGCGCGAGCTTTAACCAGTATTTTGATGAAGAGATAGGAACTATCGGCTCGAATTTCATCTATGTGGGTGCAAATGAACCAAACACATTCTTTGATAACGAACTGGAGGTTGTCAGGAAAACCCCGGGAGTACTGAGGGCTTCACCTATCAATGAACAGGTCGCGGAAGTCACTTATATGTCAGATTCGCGGAGAGTGTCAATTACGGGGGTCACAGGCGACTATGATGAGGTCGCCAACATTGGACTTAGTGAAGGGAATTTTATCAAAGATAATGATCAGTATGTGGCTGTGATAGGTTATGAGGTATCTGATGGTACTTTTGACCGAAAGTTATCGAATAAGAATTCGATTGACATCACATTCCGAACACGTGATGGAGGAGAGATAACACAGACGTTCCAGGTCAAAGGTATTGTCCAAGAATCAGAACCAAGCTTCATATCAGGAGGAATGGTTCCCGACAAAAGGATATTCATTCCAATATCGACCATGAACGAGATCCTCTCGGTCAGTGATTATTCCACCATCTTCGCCGAAGGGGAATCGATCGAGACGGTTTCCGAAACATCCGAGGAGATAGATAAGAGGCTCGGAAGATATCTGGGAATCTCATCAAGGGATATGGAGGAAGATGATATCAAGCCTTATTTCATCGTGGACCAGCAGGAATTGCTTGAGAATGCAGGCGCCCTTTCAAGTGCTCTTTCCGGACTTCTGACAGCAGTTGCATTCATTTCACTTGTTGTAGGTTCCATCGGGATCATGAACATTATGCTGGTCACAGTTACCGAACGTACATCGGAGATAGGTTTAATGAAGGCTATAGGATATTCCAACTTCGATGTCCTTACGATGTTCATCGTTGAATCAGCGGTCGTGGGAACTATAGGTGGTGTCCTTGGCGTGATACTTGGTTGTGCTGGAGCTTATGGAGCTGCAACGTTCATGAACCTGCCAGTGGTGCTTCCTGCATCAAAGATATTCGCAGGTTTTGTTGTATCCATATTCGTAGGTCTGATAGCCGGAGCATATCCTGCGAACAAGGCCGCTAAGATGAAACCTGTCGATGCATTGAGACATGATTGAAAGAACGAAACTGTAAAATGCTAAGGTGAAGATAATATGATCGATGGCTGGATATTCTTCCCGGTACAAATTTTGTTGTTCCTGCTATTTGCAGGGATTGCGATAGGAAGTACCATTTTCTGGATATGGATGCTTATCGATTGTGTTATGAACAAGCCATCGCATGGAAATGATAAACTTATATGGGTCATTATTATAGTATTTGCACAATTATTAGGTGCACTGATATACTTCATTTTCAGAAGACAAAAAAGCAATGCTGTTTCTGATGCAGCGGATGTATGATACGAATATTATCGGTATAAAGGAGAATGTTCAACATGGGTCTAAATGATATAACAAAATGGATACGTGATCTCTTCGGAGTGGTCACTAAAAGACAGACCTATCTGAATCTGACGTACCTTTTGTTCACATTCCCTCTCGGAACAGCCTATTTCATATTCCTTGTGACCGGACTTTCCATGGGATTAGGTCTTTCTATAACCCTTATCGGACTTCCAATCCTGCTTTTGATGCTCGTTGCATGGTGGGAACTTGCCGCTTTTGAAAGGCAGCTTGCGATCTGGCTTCTGGGAGTGGACATACCACCCATGGAGAATCGTTG
>JAIORJ010000179.1 GCA_021108185.1 Methanococcoides sp.
TACTCTGCCAAAGGAACTGGAAGGGGAACTTCCTGCACCTGAGCAGATTGCAAAGCTGTTGGAGGGGGTGGAGTGAAGGGTCAAAATAGCTTATGGACAAAGGTTCTTATCAAAGATGCTTGTGAATCAATAATCGATTGTGTAAATAAAACTGCACCAGCTATTGAAAAACCAACACAATATAAAATGATAAGGACTACAAATGTAAAAGCAGGGTGGGTTAACCTTTCTGCTGTTAAATTTGTTAATGAAGATGTCTATAAAAAGTGGACACGCCGTGGAAAACCTCGAAAAGGTGATGTTATTCTTACAAGAGAGGCTCCACTTGGTGAAGTCGGCATGTTAAGGAGTAATGATACTGTATTTTTAGGGCAACGCTTGGTTCAATATCGAGCAGACCCTGAAAAGCTCGATAATCGATTTTTATTGTACTCATTTCAAGGAGATTTTCTTCAAGGACAAATCAAGTCCCTTGGATCTGGAGCAACAGTAGAGCACATGCGTGTTCCTGACGCAGAAAAATTGATTTTACTTTTACCTCCTCTCCTCACCCAGCATAAAATCGGCGCCATCCTCTCCGCCTACGACGACCTCATCGAGAACAACTCGCGGCGCATCAAGATTCTGGAAGAGATGGCGCAGGCGCTCTATCGCGAGTGGTTTGTGAAGTTCAGGTATCCGGGGCATGGGAAGGTGAAGATGGTGGAGTCGGAGCTTGGGATGGTGCCGGAGGGGTGGGGGGTTAAAAAGCTCTCAACCTTAGTTGATACGCAATATGGTTATACGGAATCTGCAAGTGAAGATGAAATTGGCCCAAAATATGTTAGAGGTATGGATATTAACAAGACCTCTTACATCCAATGGGACACGGTACCATTCTGCCCTATTAACGATATTAATCATACCAAATACAAACTAAAGATTGGAGATTTAATAGTAATACGCATGGCAGATCCGGGGAAAGTTGGCATTATTGAAAAAGACATTGATGCCGTTTTTGCTTCTTACCTTATTAGACTAAATATTAAATCAACTCGAATTTCACCATATTTCCTTTTTTATTTTCTATTATCTGATCAATATCAAAGTTATGTAACTGGAGCAAGCACAGGGACGACTCGAAAAAGTGCAAGTGCTGGTGTCATAACAGATATTTATATGATTGTTCCTACTGATAACATTCTCATACAATTTGAGAAGCAGATTTCCACAATTAGACATTTGTTAAACAACTTGCTGGAAAATAATTCCAACCTATGCCGCACCCGCAATTTGTTAGTTCCTAAACTGATCTCTGGCAAAATAGATGTGAGTAATATTGAAATTGAAATGGGAGAAAAATATACATGAAAGCTACCGAAACAAAATTATTAGAATTTCTAAAAGGACCAAAGCAATTTGTTATTCCAATTTACCAGCGAACTTATAGCTGGACACCTAAACAGTGTGAGCAACTGTGGAAAGATATTATACGGTCCACCGATGAATCTGTATCAGGTCATTTCATTGGTTCAATTGTCTACATTGAAAAAGGACTATATCAAATCTCTTCAGTATCAAAACTGTTTGTCATTGATGGGCAGCAGCGTTTGACTACGATTTCTCTTATGTTATCTGCTTTCGGTCGTGCTATTCGTGAGCAGGGGGAAGAACTTGAGATCAGCCAGAAGAAGCTTAATAACTACTTTCTTTTTAATAGCGAAGAAGAAGGTGACCTACACTATAAACTACTTCTCACTCAGAGTGATAAACACACATTAATCCGTCTATTTGAAGAAAAGGAACTCCCTGACCCCACCTCAAAAAGGGTAATTGAGAACTATGAATTCTTTGAGAAAAAGATCCGCGAGTCTGGTATCGACCTGATGACTCTTTACCAGGGAATTGCCAAACTTATCATAGTAGATATTTCTCTTGACCGTGAGCATGATAATCCACAGCTCATCTTTGAAAGCTTGAACTCAACTGGGTTGGAGTTGAGCCAAGCAGATCTTATTCGCAACTATGTTTTAATGGGGCTGGAACCAGAGGAGCAAAAAGAACTTTATAATGATTTCTGGTACCCAATGGAACAAGGTTTTGGCCATACAGATTATGTGGCCAGATTTGACCGTTTTATGCGTGATTACTTAACAGTAAAAACAGGACGCATTCCGAATATCCGTGAAGTGTATGAAGCATTTAAAGGCTATGCAAGGGACAATAATAGATCAATAAGAAACCTATTAGCTGATATATACTCATTTTCTAAGTATTTTGTCAATATGGCTCTTTTAAAGGAAGACGATAAGGAACTAAAGAAAATATTCATTGAAATTAATACCCTTAAAGTAGATGTAGCATATCCGTTTTTATTGGAACTATATGACGATTACAACCACGGACGGTTGGATTATGAAGAATTTGTAGGCATTTTAAGACTTGTAGAAAATTATGTTTTCCGACGTACAATTTGCGGCATTCCCACCAATTCGCTAAATAAGACTTTTGCCACAATGAGTCGAGAATTAGATAAAGAACACTATCTTGAAAGTTTCAAAGTCGCTCTTTTTTTAAAAGATTCGTATAGACGCTTCCCAAGTGATGACGAGTTCGTTCGTGAATTTGTAGTAAAAGACCTCTACAGTATCCGGAGTCGCAATTATTTGCTTCGCAAGCTTGAAAATCATGATCATAAAGAACGGGTCAATGTGGAAGATTTTACAATTGAACATATCATGCCTCAGAACGAAAACCTTTCCTTGGAATGGCAACAAGATTTAGGAAGTGATTGGAAAGAAATTCAATCAAAGTATTTGCACACACTAGGTAATTTGACACTTACTGGCTATAATCCAGAACTAGGCGACCGACCTTTTATTGAGAAACGTGATATGAAAGGTGGTTTTGCAGATAGTCCACTACGACTTAATCGATGTTTAGCAAAAGTTGAGAATTGGAATGAAGCTGAAATACAAAAAAGAGCAAATACTATTGCTAAATTGGCAACAGAGGTATGGTCAAGTCCAGTTTTGCCTGTTGAAGTATTGGAAAAATATAAATCTGAAAGCACTTCCAACAAGGGAGAAATTGGTACCATTGAAACAATGGAAGGGTCTGAATATCTACAGACTACAATGCAGGAATTGTTTGATCAGCTTCGAAAGCATATACTTAATTTAGATTCTTCGGTAAGAGAAGAGCCAAAAAGACATTATATTGCTTATAAAACAACAACCAATTTTGTTGATATCGTTCTCCAGAAAAGCCGTTTGCAGTTATCACTCAACATGGCATTTGATGAAATCTATGACCCTAAGGGGCTGTGCAAGGATGTATCAAATCTTGGACGTTGGGGGAATGGAGATGTTGAAGTTGGAATTTCATCTCTTGATCAATTAGAGGATATTATGTTTTTGATCAAACAATCCTTTGAAAAGCATGTTGAGAATGGAGATGATTGATTTTTCAATTTAAATGAGTTTGTCTAACTAATAAAATTTTTGAATATTTATGAATGAATTGAATCCAAATTGGCATCCCACCTACACCATAACCCCCGCCACAGCCGCTGCCCCTGGCGGTACCGGAAGAACTGCGCCGCCGCACTCGCGACCTGCTGCTTCCAAAGCTCATATCAGGCGAGGTGGACGTGGAGAATATCGATGTGCAGATGCCGA
>JAIORJ010000148.1 GCA_021108185.1 Methanococcoides sp.
TTACCAAAAACCGATGTAGTTTCCCGACGAGTGTAACAACCAAACAACCACCAGTTAATCACAAGCTTTAACAAAACTCCACCCAGATATGCTACTAAGTAGAGTTCATGCACAACTCACAATTCCCGCAATGTGGTGAAAAGATCCCGCAAACGTGCATTTTGAAGCAAAAACAACTCAGTAATACCTTTTTTGGATTCGATGAAGATCGCTTACGCTAAAGTCTTCACGAACTCGCTTGTATCCCTTGCTCGACTTATAAACTCGTTTATGCTCGCCGATTGCTCGTTATTCAAACTTTAAGAAAGTTTGATCAAAACGCTTCGCAGTTCGTATTTCCTATTGAATTCAAACTTGAGTGATCTACCATTGAAACAAATAACCGCGATTTTGTGCAATATATCCCGTCTCAGCACTTCTATACCGGCATTTCTGTATTTCTCCGTCAAAGCACGTTTGAATATGTTAACGATGTCGTAAGCGATGAAACTGAAATAGAAATGTACCTTTATCGCCTCTAAATTACGGCTCGGCAGCTTGTTTATATACCATTCGCCCTTCGCTTCCGCGAATAAAGTCTCTATTAGCCAGCGAATTCCGTAATCCTCAATAATCTGCTCGGGCGATGCGGAAAACACATTTGTCAACCAGATGAACATTTCTTCCTTCTCGTTCCCATCTAATACCTTTATATCTGCCTTGTAGGCCTCAATCTTATATTTCCGGCCTCTGCCATTCCCGACAGCCACGACTTCCGGTATTTTAGTTAGCGTTTTCGCTATTGTGATTGTGGGCTTCTTAGAATTACTAAATACTTCTCCATATTCTTTCTTATACAATTCAACAACTTCTTGCGCTGTATATGAACCAGAAAGTTTCGCCAGTAGCAGACGGAGCTTATCATTCTTCGATAACCGCGTTCTTTTCTTTTCTACAACCACACGAACAGGAGTGCCAGTGGAAAACGAGCACGTGCATTCTGCAATCCGCACCGGCTTTTTGTCCCCCTCTCGCTTCTCTTTTGCCACTTTTCCCTGTGCTGTTTTCGGTTCGTATTCCTTGGTTTTCAGCACTAATACTCGAAATTCAGCGTCCCCGAGTTCTGCCGCTTGTTCAAATAGCTTCGTTCCTTGTTTTCCTCGTGTAACATACTCGATATGTTCTTTATCGTCCAACCAGAGGAAGTTAGCCTCATCATAAAACCCGCGGTCTATGTAAAGCCGTTTTATGCTCGTGCCCGTTATTTGCTTCGCCTTTTTTACCATCTCCTTCAGCGGTGGTGCGTCAGCATCATTTATCCCGCGTACCTCAAAGTAAATGGGTATCCGATACACGACATCATAGATCACGAATAGCTTGTAGCCCCTCACATTCTCTTTCTTCTGATAATCGAATACTTCCTCAGCACCCTCGTAAGTCAGTCCATCTACACGCATTTTAGTGCTATCGCACGCTACGGTCGCCCCCGTCACGAATCCGAGTATCCGCATCCACTGAATGATGGTACGGTACGCTTTTTGTAGCTCTTCGGCCTTATATCGCCGAATATCATCGTCTAGCGTGCTTTTACTCGGTGTTCTATCGCCATCAAGCGTGCAGATCATCTGCAGAAACACATCGTCCTCCAGCTCTTCGTCCAGACAGTATGCGTTCTTGAAGCCCAAGATCATCTTGACAATGTACGCGAGGCTGATTTGCAGTGGCGTATAGACACATTTACTCCTCTTTTCCACTTTCAGATCTTCCAGAATGTTCACAAATCCCAATCCGTAAAGGACGTAGAGCATTAGGTTGAATCCCGCCCATTTCGTGGCGGTACGGTGTATTTTCTTATCGCAAGGTATGAATTTCTGCGAGTTCATCTCTTTGCTCATTCGGGGGAAGCGGGGGTTGCCGAAATAGCACTTCGTGAATAAAACCACGTGAAATCTATCCAAGCTCTCAAAGTTCATGCAGTCGTGGATATATGCGATTAAAAGACCAAGAATTCGGTTGAATTCAGTGCCCAGCCGCTTCCTGAACTTTGTTACAGCCCCTTTTGTGGGCACAGTCTCAAGTCCTATCTGCTTCATACGCGACTTATTTGAGGTCAGAAAGTCCAGCGTCTCTTCCATGTTCATCCTCGATAATTTCGCAAATATGAATATGGACAGCATCGAAGCGGCGGTGTAATCTTGCCCGTCATATTTCCGCAATTCTTCGTTCTCGGTGAGCCAAGTAAGGGTGGTGTTTAAGAAATCTCGGCACCCGCGTGCCCCATCCCGTTTTCTAAGCCGGTTCAGAAAACACCACAACTCCAGCTGGTATCGCAAGCACCCCCAATCGTGGGAATCATAGTCGAAGTCACTCGGTTGTGCTCCTGTATCGGATAGTGCGCGGGCTTTTACGAGAATGCAATTCTTTACCATACGATGATGAAGGCAGGTAGAGTTTATATAGGTTATCTTTCGTATTGAGTGTACCTTCCGCAACTTTTGATTGGGGGAATAAAACTAAGCTATTTATGTGTGGAAACTACTTCGGATTTTAGAGTTAATTAAAGTTTAACTACTGCTACCTGTAACTAACTGGTTCGATTAGAGGTGGATTATCAGAATGGAAATTGGATGGGAATCTGAAGCCGCCAGGGCAATTCTTGAGGAAACTGCAAAGAAATTGAGTGGTGCGAAGAGGGGAGAATACATTACAGGGATCACTAATGAATTATTAGATGGCAACGCCCGCAAAGCAGAGCGGGTGTTTGGTTGGGGTAGAACAACCGTCAAAAAAGGGATACGCGAGTTGGCTACGGAGATAAAATGTATATATATTTATTCTGCCCGTGGCAACAAAAACTTTGAGAATGTTGACAGAGTCTAGAGTCAAGCGGATGAGAGCCTGGAAACGCTGAGGCACTCTATTAACACAAAGGCTAAAGTGAAGATCGGAGATTTTCCCCACGATGGGAAGACCAGAGAAAGGGAACCTGAGGGGCTTTTGATCACGATGTTGCGCCTTATGCCCAACTGGTGCCTTCTGGTGTTTTTGAGCCAGCAGATGATTCTCTGTCCATTATCTTCAGCACTTCAATTGAGACCCGTGACTTCATTGTAGATTGTTTGGAACAATGATGGGAAGAAAAAAAGGATCTCCCATACAATAGACGAACAGCCACTTCTACTCGAGCCCCTCCCTGAGACGTTTATCCGGGTCTCTAAAAGTAACCTCGTTCACGTTAAAATATGCGGGATCAAAATCGTCGCCGCCAAGCAATTCCAGCATTTCTTCATGCTCTCCATGCTCGGGATCTTTTATGATTTCCAGAAGCTCTTCATATCCCCAAATCCCGCCGCAATCTTCAGGTGGACATGCCCTTCTCCCTTTGAAGCATATCGGATACTTAACACCTTTCACTCGTGGCAGTATCTTTTCCAATAGTATCTCGTGTTCCCAAGCATCGCCAAAGTCATATACATAATATGCCAATTCATTTGTCATAGAGAAATAGTCGGCTATTTTTTGTCGCCTGTCTAAAAGAGCGTTTATACCAGCATCGTCATTTGGGGTCCCTATTGTCTGCTTTAAACCAGTAGAAGGATTTACA
>JAIORJ010000154.1 GCA_021108185.1 Methanococcoides sp.
CTTTTACATATCAGCCTTTAATAACGCCCATGGGCATCATTTTTGCTACCTTTCTTGCGATATCCAGTTCGTGGACCACATTGACCACCTCGCTACTGGATTTGTAAACACCTGGAGCTTCTTCTGCAATGACAGCTGGATGTGCAGATCTGACCGTAATGCCCCTTTTCTCAAGTTGCATCTTGATATCTTCTCCTTGGAACTCCTTTTTAGCATGTGAACGGCTCATCACCCTGCCGGCACCGTGACATGCACTTCCGAACGAGATGTCCATTGATCGATCTCCTCCGTGAAGTACATAGGATGCTGTGCCCATGCTTCCGGGGATCAGCACAGGCTGCCCGACATCACGATATTTTAAAGGAACTTCCTTATGTCCCCTTGGGAATGCCCTTGTAGCACCTTTACGGTGGACGTAGACGTTCTTCTTTTTGCCGTCAACCTCATGCTCTTCGAGCTTTGCCACGTTGTGTGCCACATCATAGACAAGTTCTAATCCCAGCTCGTCAATATCCGACCTGAATGTGTCTGCGATAACATCCCTTGTCCAGTGCGTGATCATCTGGCGGTTGTTCCATGCATAGTTGGCGGCACATATCATTGACCCGAAGTAGTTCTGTGCTTCCTCGGACTGCGCCGGAGCACATGCGAGTTGCTTATCTGGAAGTTGTATGCCGTATTTCTTCGAAGCCTGTGACATCGTCTTGATATAGTCCGTACAGATCTGATGACCTGTGCCGCGTGAACCGCAATGTATCATAAAACTGACCTGGCCTTCTTCCAGTCCAAAAGCATCAGCAGCCTCCTGGTCATATATCTTATCAACATATTGCACTTCAAGGAAATGATTCCCGCTTCCAAGGGTTCCTGCCTGTGGTCTCCCTCTCTTTCGTGCCTTGATGCTTATGTGACCAACATCTCCGCCTTCGATACACCCGCCGCCTTCACAGTGGTCAAGGTCGGTCTTTTCCCCATAACCGTTCTCCACTGCCCATTTCGAGCCATGCAGGTATATATCATCGAGTTCGCTGTCTGTAACTCTCAGACGGCTTTTTGACCCGACACCCGATGGCACTGCCTCGAACATCCTCTCTGTAAGTTCTTTCATCTTCGGACGGACATCATCGACCGTAAGGTTGGATCGTAAAAGCCTTACACCGCAGTTAATATCAAAACCCACGCCTCCCGGGCTGATAACTCCTTCCTCTTCATCAAAGGCTGCAACGCCTCCGATGGGGAACCCGTAGCCCAGATGGGCATCAGGCATTGCCATGGAGAATTTCTGTATCCCTGGCAATTTTGCCACATTTGCCACCTGGTCAAGTGTTTCCGGCTCGAGGTCCCGGATAAGCTTATCTGAAAGGTATATCCTTCCCGGAACGTTCATTCCAGGCGAGTAGTCCTCAGGTATCTCCCAGATATTATCATCTATCTTCGTGAGCAAATCAGTTATTTTATTTCCGCTTTCCATGTATCCCACCCCTTGATGATATTGTTCTTAATGTATCATCGATAATATTCGTTAATTTCATGTATCGACAGTGACCTGGACCATGGATCCGTTCTCGGTCTCTTCCACTCTCAGATCATTGTATGTCACTGCCTTGACCTCTGTATCGATCTCATGCTTTTCAAGGTCTATCTCTTCACCGCATGCATGACCTGATAATTCGAATTCTCCATCCTTTTCTGTTATATTTTCAACCTTGAACTCCCCGAATGCGAGGAAATCCACTTCGAAAAGAAATAGAAGCTCTGAGAGCCACTCAACAAGCAGTTCATCGATCTCTGGTGCATTGACAATGATATCTTCTCTGTGCTTGCAGTCCACTTTTGATGTATTTATCATCACATTGAACATAGCTTCCGCAGCATTTGCAAAAGCATCTTCCTTTGTTTTGCCGTAGGCTCTGAACTTTGCATCCGCAGTATGTTCAAGATATTCATATTTTACTTCAGTGGACGGCATAATTTTTAGATGGTCTTTGCTCTACTTTAAACTATTCCAGAACGATCAGATGGGTCAATATGTCCTGTCTCAGAGGCGCTTCCATATGCTGCCCATTCTCTGTATGGCTGTAATATGGCTGCCAATGGCTATCACTACGAGAGACCACCCGATGATCGTGTATCCGAAGATCGCTTCACTGTAGATGTAGTAGGCAAGGGATGCTATCAGTATCAGTACAAGCCTGTCAGCTCTACCCATGATGCCGCCATAGAACCTGCCGATACCCAGTGCCTGTGCCTGGGTTCCAAGATAGCTGGTCAGAAGTACACAGACAATGGCTATGGTGCCTATCTGCCAATGGACATGTCCTCCGAAGAACATTCCGCATATTATGAAAACATCGGAATATCTGTCAATGACATGGTCAAGGAAATCGCCTTTTTTACTGTCTGTGCGAAGGTACCTTGCGACTGCACCATCGAGGGCATCAAGGAATGAGTTAAGGGCAACAAATAATATCGCTATGAGTGCACTTAAGGGGTTGTCCACAGAAAAATAGAATGAGATACCCGCAAGTGCAGCGCATACCAGTGAACCCACTGAGAGAGCGTTTGGTGATATGCCTTTGTTCGCTACGCTTCTTGCTATCGGGTCGAGTATCCTTGTAGCTGCCGGTCTGAATGAATCAATGGTCATGGCTGTTCCTTGTATGTTCAATAATAGTAGAGGTCTATTACCGTATATTGACTATTAGTTTTTTTGGTTCTTTTCGTATGGATTTATTTTTTGGCAAGGTCTACAAGATACTTTATTCTGCATGAATGTTCGATCTGTGTCATAATTATGTATGCTTCCGATAATGTCTCGCCTATTGTGAATGGCCCATGGCTGTAGACCACCATTCCTCGATGCTCTTCAAATGCCTTGACCGCTCCTTCTCCCACTTCCTTAGAACCGATCCCACCTTTAACGATGGGTATTTCCTTCAGGAAAAGTTTTCCTTCGCTGTCAATGGGGATTATCTTATCAGAACCTGTTATGAGTGTCTGTGTGACGGAATAGGGACAATGTGCATGAACGATCGCTTTTGCATCAGTTCCCTGATAGATCGCACGATGGACCGATGCCTCTGAAGATGCCAGTACGTCAAGCGCTGATGTATCTTCGATGGGTACTTCTACCAAACTTTTCTCCTCTATCTCATCCAGTGCCGCACCTGTCCGTGTTATTATCATACTTCTTCCAACACGCACACTAATGTTCCCGAAATTAGACTCTACAAGCCCGTGGTCCACAAGCTTTTTCCCGAATTTTGCCATTTCTTGCCACATAGTATATCTACCACTCTAAATTCAACCATAACATTTATTTGTTATTATGCATTGTATGGGTATGTTTCAATAGCGCCTCGGTGGCTCAGCCCGGCAGAGCGAGTGATTTGTAATCACTAGGTCGTGTGTTCAAATCACACCCGAGGCTTT
>JAIORJ010000217.1 GCA_021108185.1 Methanococcoides sp.
AATACATATTTAATCAATTAATACATATTTAATCAATTAATACATATTATAATACATGCGTAAAACCTATCGTTATAGGATATACCCATCCAAATCCCAAATATCCAAATTAGAGGATACTCTGGAATTTAGTAGATGGGTCTATAACGAAACCCTTGCACTACGCAAAACTGCATGGGAAACCAATGAAGAATCAATATCTTTGTACGCAACTAACAAAGAATTGACACAATGGAAAAAAGATAAACAGGAACTAAAACAGGTTCATTCTCAGGTGTTGCAGAATGTACAGGTCAGGGTTGATCTTGCGTTCAAGGCTTTTTTCAGGCGTGTTAAGAAGGGTGAAACACCCGGATATCCCCGGTTCAAGGGAAAGGGAAGATATGATAGTTTCACATATCCACAATCTGGTTTTGAAATACTTGATGATAGAACCATTAAACTTTCAAAAATCGGTGAAGTCAAAGCCAAGATACATCGACAGGTTGAAGGCAATGTCAAAACCGCAACCCTCAGACGTTATCCTACTGGAAAATGGTACATCTGCTTTTCTACGGAATGTGACAGGGTTCCAGAACTGCATAACAATGATAATGCAGTTGGGATAGATGTGGGACTTGAAAAGTTTGCTACACTGTCAGATGGTTCATATATCCCGAATCCAAGATGGGTAAAACAAGAGGAAAACAATCTTGCAAAAGCCCAGCGGAAGATGTCAAAGTTTGCTAAGGGTTCTACTGAATGGTTAAAAACTCTGAAAGTAGTTCAAAGAATCCATGAGAGAACTGCAAACAAAAGAAAGGACTTTGCGCACAAGGTTAGCAGGAATCTTGTTGATAATTATAGTATAATCGTTTTTGAAGATTTGAATGTAAAAGACATGGTTCAGGAAAACCATCTTGCAAAGAGCATTATGGATGTGGCATGGAGGATGCTGATAGACACTACCAAGAACAAGGCAGAATGGGCTGGTTCAAATGTAGTATTGGTTAATCCTGCATATACATCTCAGATGTGTTCAAGGTGTGGAACCATTGTTAAAAAGGAACTTAAAGATCGTATCCATAAATGTCAATGTTGTAGTCTTGAAATGGATAGGGATCTTAATGCATCTATCAACATATTGAGATTGGGGCTACAATCTCTTGGATGAAAAACCATAGAAGCCCACGAACTTTAGTCGTGGGAGTAGTCACCATCTTTTGAAGAACTTCGTAAATGATATAGATAGACCAAAACAAATTGGGTCGTATTCTAAGATTATATCAGCATCTTCCCTCTTTGCCAGTCATTAATGATCTTGATAGCGATCCTCATTTCGTCCACTTCCCCTTTCTGTTTGAGGCAATTACCCTTTAGACCTATGAGCTCTAAGACCTTTTCGGGATTATTTTCCTTTATCTCTATATTGTAAAACTCTTCAAGTACAGACTTATTATTATCACAGATGTGCGCAACGATCTTCATGGCCACTCCTATGGGATCATTCAGGTGACTAGAATCTTTGACACCAAGAAGACCCTGTCTGTACTCATCGTTATCACCAAAGGGTATGACACCAGGTGTGTCAATGAAAACTATTCGGGAACCGGCCTTCACAATTTGTACTCCCTTTGTGTGTCCGGATATTGAAGAAGTACCAGCTTTGTTCTTTCCGGCCACTCCATTGATGACCGAAGATTTACCGGTGTTTGGGTAACCGAGGGAACCGATCAAAATATTACGCCCCTGAATGTCAGCGATCTCAAGGATCTTGTGCCTCAACATGGTCGTCCCATATCTTTCCTTACTGGAAACAAAGACCGTTGGTGCGATCTTTGATAAACGGGATTTAGCTTTCTGAAGAGTTTCCTTTGATACAAGATCACATTTGCTGAGAACTATTATCAGTGGCTTACCTGAACGTTTAACATCACGCTCGACCTCAAGGTTTCGAGTCTCATCCGGAAAACGAGCATCCACTACCTCAAGAAGAATATCAGCCTGCTTTATGACATCCTTTACCATCAACTTGTAACTTGCCATCACTTATCTTACAACATGAGCCTATAAGGATGTGTTGAGAGGTAAGATATATTTCACTTATTTTGGAGTAAAAAATGATAGATATGACCTCACATCATAACGTTTGTTAACGCTTCAATCCCCACACCTCACGATCTATCTCACAAAACAAAGATAGAAGAATTCTTGTCAGCCGAGTATACCATCAGTTCATTCCACCTCTTTTGCAACTTACACAGATGCTCAAAGGGATCAATGTCGGGAATTGCATCAGTAATTATGAGTTCGATGTTCCTGAGAGCTTCTTCGCTTCCCACAGTATCCCCTTTATTCAAATATTCTTCAGACAGCAACCTGCAGGATTTACCGATCTTTTCTTCAAGATCGTCACCAAGGAAACTTCCGGGATAACAACTCAGATCTTCTGCAGCCAGTGTACTCATCCCCTCGGTTTCTTTCTGGCTCATGAGCTTTGCCCGCTCATAGACAAACCTGTAAATGTCTTCCCTCACCCTTTTCCACGTTGGATGGGATTTGGCAGGAGGCAGGTGCTTTATGGCAAGTTCGTTGTCAAGGAGGAAGGAATGCCCGAACATTCTTGCATTTATAAGATAATCGATGTCCTCCCCCCGTGGCACCATCGGATCGAAAGGAACTTTCATGAACAGGTCCCGATGAATTACCATATTCCCTCCAAAGACGAAAGGAGTCTCCTTGAGCCTTGGAGATTTGCCTATGACCTCTTCAAAGGCTCCGTTCATGCAGAGGTTCTTATCCCAGTATAGGGTCCAGGGGTTTTCAGGAACCCCAACATGATAATCCCCGTTAGGCTGGAGATAATAACCTGCAACAGCATTGATGAACCTACCCTCATGAAATTTCCCTATGAATTCCTTTGCCTTGGATATGAATTGCGGGTCTTCGAAAACCTCATCGTCATCGATAAGAAGTGCAACATCTGAGCCCATTATGTGTGGAACAAAAAGGCACATGTTCCTTATGTTGGAATATCCCGTTAGGGAAAGCAGATCACAGTATTCCCCCATTCCATCCATTTTCAGGTCCTCATGTAACTTTTCCAGCTGTGATGGCCCGAACATATGAACCTTGACATCAGCATTCGAAGAGGATCTGATGATATCCCTTACCTTCTGCTCGGCCTGCTCCACGATCTCCATATTATTTGGAGCCACCAGAACCACCAGTTCAAACTCCGTATCTTCAAGTATTGCCAGACTCTCGATAGCCCTCCCAAGCGTACCCTCAGAGTCCAAAGGCGTGGCATGATCATATACAGCATCACCTTCAAGCCAGCCTACGCTACATTCCCTTCCCCAGTAACTGGGAATGACCATTGTTAGTTTCAAAATTATGTATCCCCCGATATTTAATTTGTTTGAATACTAATAATATTTA
>JAIORJ010000032.1 GCA_021108185.1 Methanococcoides sp.
CGTGTAGGATGTAAACCCAGTTTCTGGCAGGACAGCATGAGACCTCCCTCGGTCACACAAAAGAGCATTCGCAACCATCCCAACGATAACCACCCCAGCGATTATATTCTGCTCAAGCTTCCATTTATGACTGGAATGTCGCCAATCGCTAAGGCCACCTTGCGTTCGCTTGCGCTTCAGGCTGTGGTTGCCGATACTAAGGAACTCCGCACAGTACCTCACGATACCGCACTTCCCGTTCTCTTCATCTGGGAGCAGACCCAGATGGGGGGATTTTAACCCGCAGTGGGACATGATTTTTTTTACCTCCAATGTCCTGTTTATTTGTCTTTCTCTTTTATGCTTCAAGGCACGCAGTCACATACCCCGGATTTCGCTATCGCTCAAATCCCGGGCATCAGACTGATGCTCGAGTTTTTTTACATTATTGAAGTTTTATGTTTACTCTTTACTTCCATTCAAGCGCGGTTCCTTTGGAAAAACTTATCAAAAAATAAGAAGGAGATAATCCTCTCCTTCTGGTACTTTAAAAGCAAACCAAATCTACTTTTGTTGGATCACTATGTTTCCTCCAACAAGTTCAGTTCCGTCATATTCTGTATCCGACCCTAGTTTGTTGTCATAGACGACTGTATCTCCATCATCTTTGCCCCATATTTAGATTCTGAATGTGTCAACTCCCCCGCCACTACTCAAACCACCATCATTAGTAGTTAACATGAATCCATAATTACCTGCACCGTTTATTTTGCCTGTACCTTTATTCTTGCTATTTGAACCAGCTATGACCAACCATTCGTAATTCTCAGAGTGGAAGTTCAGATCAATGTATCTAACACAGATTTCATGAACAACTGCTTGTACAAATGACTTGGGGAAATCCTACTTCACTGTTAACACTTAGGAAAATGTCTACGATATATAGAATCCTTTTATACATTCTTTATAACCTGAAACGGCTAATACATAAAATCCATTAGTAAGATTTGAGGTGTTAATGAAAACATTATAGTTACCATGGCCCAATGCAACACCAATTAATGTTGAATTTTTTCCAGATTCTATTTTGTTTAAATTATTTTTAGTTTTCAATGTAATTTTATCAATTTGATTTAAATCATAATCTAAATCTACTGCTTGTGATAATTCTATTGTTTGATCTGTAATTAGTCCTGTTTCTTTTATGGAAACTGGAATAAAAGTTTCATTCTTATAGTATTGGTTTTCCATTTCAATATTAACATTACCCATTAATAAGACATAAGGTAAAAAATACAGTATAAATAAAAAGCCCAAACAAAACCAAAAAATCAAAAAACTATATAAAATTTTAACTGCATCATTGGGCGAAGGGGCTATAGACACCATTATTCTAAACCATTTTGGATATTTAGTATTAAAATTTTTAATACTTTTTCTTATTTTACTATGTTTTATATAATTTATACATAAGAGCGCTCTTTGAAATTTATTATTCCTGTCAATATATAAATATATGGTGTATGTAACTAATAAAGAAAATAAAAACAAAATATTAGAAATAATATTAGTATAATTGAAAGTATATCTTAAAATCGTCAATATGGTTAGTACAATCATTAATGTAATTAAAATAAAAGTTAATTTATAAATTTCGGAGGCTAATTTATTCAGATTTTCTTTATGACCGATATTTAGTGATTCCATGGATAGTCCTTTGATAATAATATAGAAAAAGAATAGTATAAAAACAAAAGATAAAAAAGTAATTAAAAAATTTAAAAATATATATGTCATAAGTTCAACAGCTGTATTCTGAATAATCTCATAAACCTTTATAAGAGCAGCAACAACCGCAGTCATCGCTATTACTGCAAATTTGAAACCTTCAGTATTTTCAATATAAGTCATTATCTAACATTTTGGATTAAAATATTTATTCTTTTGCGCTTATTGCAGAATGTTTTTAGGATTTTCTTTTTACGTAGTGCCTATTTTTGAAAATCAATAGGATCTAATTTGTTTTATACTGCTGACACTTTCTGCAGTCAATACAAATATAGATTTCGAAAATTATCATTAACCGTTGCATATATTATTCTAACAATTATATAATATATTAAATAAAAGGCTATCAAACTAATAAATCCCACCTGATTATAGAATTTCAATGTCCATAGAATTGGCAGGATACAGACTAAAATTGACCAAATGGATGCAATATATTTTGAGAAAAGTGGATTTGGCACTGTACCTACAAAAATGATTAATAAATATATATAGATGGCACTTGTCCACTGAGACCATTGTATAGTAAAATCAAAAGAAAGATAACCTATTAATAAATCCCAAAAAGACAAAATAAATCCTCCTAATATTATTCCTATAAATATAATCCTAATTATTGACAATTTAAAATAATCCCAAAAATCATGAACGTTGATAAAATCCCAGAAAAGAACAAGCAAAGATATTCCAATAAATATTATTCCTATAGGAAATATGAAATGATAAAGTCCTTTATCTATGAGTGCTCCGATTATAACTCCGAATGCAGTAATTATTGCTGCCACAATTGTGTAGTTAATATCTGACATAAATTCGTCGTTTTTACACTTCATGAAGTGTAGATCGTTTAGTATTAATAGGATTTCTCTTATAGCAATCTGTAATTGAAAATTCACAATGAACATCTATTTTTGTTATTCCAGCTGCTTTCATTACCACCTCAATATGTTGAAATTCAATTAGGCAGATTTAATGTTTTCGTTTTTTCAACCCATATTCCGTCTCCACCAACATTTCATATATGTATTTCCAAGATTATCCTGAGTTCGTTCAAAAATCGTTCTTAAATGCAGCTTTCCTACAAACCTTTCAAGTTCTTGAATATTAAATTTATGTAAAATATCGCATTTGTGGTAAATAAATTCGCAATTTATTCGAGGGCGCCGAGTTTCTAATTTCAGAAAAGGTTCTGTCTACCCATCGCCTTCTGGAAGCATAAGAACGAGCGTGTAAAATAACTATCCCTGTTCTAAAGTACAAGGTCTTCAAACAACATAATACGAACCTAATTACGTTCCTTAGATTTGCAACCGGGCCTTATAGCTCTTGAGTGATTAACTTGTGGTTATCTTTAGACAATAATATTAAAGGCATTTCCGATTTCAATATAGTATTAATATATTGAACGTAGATTGACTAAGTGGACTGGGTTGAAAAAATAATAGAATATTTCATCTATACCAGATTCCACCCCCAGAATTTTCCTTGGCCCCCAGACCTATTCTTCCTTCCCCTTCAGGATATTCTCAAGCTCTTCCCTTTGCTCAGGACTAAGCTCTCCCATGGCCTTCTGTGACTCGAAGGTCATCTTCCTGATAAACAGGT
>JAIORJ010000015.1 GCA_021108185.1 Methanococcoides sp.
AATTAGAAGCACAACTAACAAAAATTTACTGATAATTAAATATATACAATATATGTATGAATATAAATATAGTTCATCAGGATAATACGTATTTTTGTTTCTTTCAAAATTATATTGTTTTATTTTTTTTGTCCCTTTTGGGACATACTATTTGTAACACGGCAGGGAACTGCCGTGATATACAGCACTACCGATTTTGAGTTCCGTAGGAACGTTCCTACGGAACTCAAAATCTTAATCGTTTATTTGTCACGGCACTGACGAGGCTGTGTGAAAACGTAATTGCAAATATATTTAATTGTTCTTTGACATAGAAATATTAAGTTAAAAAATTGTTTAAAAAAACATAGCTAAAAGTTTGGCTAATTTATTTTAAATAACTATATTAGAGGCAGTTAATGTTCCACGTGGAACATTGTTAAGAATAAAAAATGCATTATATTCAAGGAACAAACAGAGCAGAAATTAAGCTTTTTCCGGAAGTTGAAAACTGGGTAAGTGAAAATAATCCTGTCAGATTAATTGATTTGATAATTGACAAAATTGTTCTTTCAAATCCGGAAGATTTTATTTGGAAAGGACAATCAAATACAGGACGAAAATCATATTCACCTTCAACAATGTTAAAACTTTTTTTATACGGATATTTAAACAAAATTGCAAGCAGTCGCAGGTTAGAAGCAGAGACATACAGAAATATTGAATTGATGTGGCTTATCAGCGAACTTCATCCCGATCATTGGGCAATCTGTGAATATCGCAGAGAAAACAAAGAACACATACGATTTGTAACTATTGAATTCAGAAGGTTCTTAAAAGCCGAAGGTTATATCGACGGAAAAGAAGTTGCAACAGACGGCAGTAAATTCAAGGCGTACGCAGCAAAAGAAATGTTATCATTAAAAAAGATAAAAAAAAGATTAGAGAATCTAAACGAAAAATTAGAAAAATACCTTGAAGAATTCAAACATGCAGATACAACAGATGAACTTTCGGAAGAGTTTACCGATAATTTTGAAGGAACTGAAATAAATAAAGCCCTTATTGACAAAATTGCTGATTTACAAGAACAAGTATCAAAACTCACATCTCAAAAAGAGCGATTGGAAAATGCCGGTAAAAACTATCTTGCACCGAATGACCCTGATGCAAATTTGATGAAAAGCAGAGATGGTTGGATACCGGGCTATAACGGACAGACAGTTATTGATAAAAAAAATCGAATGATTGCAACAGGCGAAATATCAACAGAAGCAAATGATATAAATGAATTAAAAAATAATGTTGATAATTTAAAAGAGCAATTAGATATAGAACCGGAAGTTGTTGAAGCAGACAAAGGATATGCAAATCTCAATGAAATAAAAGAAATTGAAGAAAATTCAAACACAAAATGCTATGTTCCCATACCTGAAAATAAAAAGGAAAAAGATGATAAAACAAACGGAATTACCTTTTCTTATGATGAAGAAAATGATGAATATGAATGTTCTCAAGGGAAAAAATTAAAATTGAAACAAAGAAATAAAAAAAAGGATAATTGTATTTATGATGTATATCAATGTAATGATTGTGCAAAATGCCCTTTAAAAAAAGAGTGTACGAAATCAAAAAAAGGAAGAATGATTCACAGGAATAAAAATCAAGATTGGATTGATAAGTATAAAAAACGAATGAAAAGTACAAAAGCCAAAGAAAAAAATAAAGAGCGTAAAACAATAGTAGAGCATCCTTTCGGAACAATAAAATGGATAATGGGCAAATTGCATTTTCTGTTAACCGGAAAAGAGAAAGTTCAAATAGAATTTGACTTGTATGCAACAGTATATAACTTTAAAAGATTGATAAATATTGATAATATGGAGTTATTACTCCAAAAAGCAGAAAATTATGCATGGAAAAGGGCATAATATGCTCTTTTCTAAAAATAAACCATAAAAAGCATATAGGTAACAAATATACTAATATTTCTAAATTTTGAATAAAATAAAAGCAATTACGTTTTCACACAGCCTCTTAAGTCGTGGGTTAATATAACGAACTAAAACTCAACCGTTTTAACGGTTTATTAATACAATGCAACATTTCTTCTGCACTTTTGTTATCTATAACTCCGGCAAATTTTGATACACATAAATATCTGTTATCTGCCAACAATATCATCCTTTCTTATTCAAACAATTCAATTATTTTATCTTCAGATAAATCACTTAAAGGATTATTACTGTTGATAAAAGTTTCTGCTAATTGGGTTTTTTTCTCTTGAAGTTTAATAATCTTTTCTTCAATTGTATTTTTACTTATATACCTGTAAACCATACTTTTTTATCTTGTCCTATACGATGAGCACGGTTTACGGCTTGTTTTTCAACGGCAGGATTCCACCAAGGATCAATTATAAAAACATAATCGGCTTCCGTTAAATTCAAACCGGTTCCGCCGGCTTTTATTGAAATTAAAAATATCTTGTTTTCATTAACACTTTGAAATTCGGAAATTACCTCTTCCCTATTCTTGGTTTTTCCTGTCAACATAGAATATTTTATATTTTCATTATTAAAATATTCCGCAAATAAATTCAGATGCTTCACAAAAGATGAGAAGATTAAAACTTTATGATTTTCAGAAGTTAAACTTTCAATGCTTCTTAAAATCTCGTTATACTTACCCGATTCGCCTTTGTATTTTTCATCAATCATAACCGGATGATTAGATATTTGTCTTAATTTATTCAACGCACTTAAAATCTCAAACGATAATGATTTCTTTTTTCCGGTTTCAATCATCTCTATGAATTTATTTCTCATTTTAGATTTCTCAGTTTCGTAGAAAGATTTTTGTTCATCATCTAATCCACAGTAAACAATTTGCTCTGTTAAAGGCGGTAAGTCTTTTGCAACTTCGTTTTTTGTTCGTCTTAAAATAAACGGATTAATTATATTCTTCAACTTCTGTCCTTGCAATTCATCATGTCCCTTTTCAACAGGGTTTTGAAAAGTTTGAATAAAAAAATTCTTATCACCCAACATCCCGCTATTTATGAAATTCATTTGCGACCAAAGATCAGATAATGAATTTTCGACAGGTGTGCCGGTTAAGACAAGTTTATATTCAGAATCTAATTTCAAAACAGCTTTATAGGTTTTAGAATTTGAATTTTTAATAAACTGGCTCTCATCTAATATCACATATAATAATTCAATTTTTTGAAGAAGTTCAATATCGTTTCTTACAGTTGCATATCCTGCAAGAATAACATCATAATTCCCGAATTTTTCAATCTTTTTATGCCTGTTATTTCCCCTGTATTTAGTAACTTTTAATTTGGGAGCAAAACGTTTGATTTCATTTTCCC
>JAIORJ010000083.1 GCA_021108185.1 Methanococcoides sp.
CCTTTTGATGATGCGTTTGATTGTTGACAGGCTTGGGGTCTCATCTTCTGAGTAACCAAGCTCGTGCATACGAAATTGTATCTCAACGGCTCCGATACAGCGATACTTTGTGTCTTCGGTTGCCCCTTCCAAGAGTGACTTTCGCACGTTCACCACAAGCTGTTCTATCTCCGAGTCCGTTTTCCGGTGAACATTCTTCGGTGCTTTGGATTCTTCTTTGAACCACCCTGTATTACTACTCTTCTCGGAATCGTTGTACCTTCAAATCCATTTCCACAACCACACTCTTGATCTGCCAAGACTTTTGCAGATTTTGGAGGGGCGTTCGCCTCTCTGATATCGATTGACCGCATCGATACGCTCCAGTTCCTCGTCAGTATATGTTTCGTCTGATTTTGCCATAACGCATCATATATATGCGCTGTGGATTTTCGACGCTGAATCACTACAATTGTAAACGATGTGTTGAGCCTATCGAGCACTTGAAAAAGTGTAAACGATGTATTGAGCCTTTCCACTTATTCACCAGATCAACCACATCAGTAGCAAACATATCCTGTATTTTCTCGCACGCAATAAACTGGTAATCTTTCTGGATCAGATAAAGGACTGAACCTTTCAGGGAACTGGTTACTTTTGTCTCGATCATGGAGGGGACTTTCATGTACTCCACCTTCCTGAACTGCTTCCCTGATCTGTTTCCTTGGCTTTCTGAGGATTTGTTTTTTTTCGGAACATGGCACGAAGTTGAGTTAACCGCTCCTGATAATCTTCAGTTGAGTAAGTTTCGATCAGGTCATTATATTCCCGGATGGTTTTGTCTGAAAGTCCTGTTATGATCCTGAGTTCGGTATCGTTGAAACCTTCATCAGTCAGCACCAGTATCCTGGCAAAGTCCTTGATATACCGCATGATGGCTTCGCCGCTATGTTTTGTTTTCCTCTCGATGTCGGTATATTCATCTCCTTTGAGATAGAGCTCAAGTATCCGTTTTTTGTGGCTCACTCCGGGACCGATATCTTTCCATTTTCCTCTGGTTGGTATCAACTTACCTTTCTTTTCCAGTTCTGCTATGTGTCTTGCAATGGTTTTTGTGCTTTCTCCCATGAGGATGGCTATATCAGCCTGGGTGAGTAAAGTGCCTTGATAATGTGCTTCGTTGCTGATGCGTATGATTCGTCTATCCAGCAGGTCTTGCTGGTTTTTGATTGTGCAGTCATCGGGTTCGTAGAGGCTTAGTCTAACTGGAATTAAGTGCATTTCTTCTACTGGTACGCCTGCCGGTACTTTTTTTGAGACTGCATGGAAGATTATCTGGCCTTCTTTTCGTTGGCTGCTAAAATAGAGATCAAGATATGAAGTGAAGAGGTCAGATAGTGATCTGCATACTGCACGGGGAAATGAATAGTCCCGAAGTAGCTCGTTGTAAAGCTGTGTTTGTATTTGACGATTAAAGGTTGATAGATATTCTTTGGAGATTTCTAGGAACATTAGTGCCACCAGTGCTGGTTTGGTGGCAAGGTAAGTTAACCTATAGGTCAAATGGGAGTATTTAAGTATACTAAGAGTATAATACACATTATACAGGGGTATTATAGATGGGAGTTGTGTGCATCCTGAGAACCAGATGAACTCTTCGGTAAGAATGAGAACGTCATCCAGTTTCGCTGGTCATAGCTATCCAACTGATTGAAGTATGCAGTGATTCTTCAAAGAAACAAACGAGAGTGTTTTCTATCAATAGACGAGGTGATGGAAATGAAATCTTATAATTTATGTGAAGTAGAGCGTGCCTTCAGAATAGCGATTGAAATTTCGGTGCTGGTAATCCTGATGCTGGTGGGAGGAGCAGGCGCTACAGCAGGATGGAATAGTACTCAGTTAACAAATGACATATATTCAGGTCAGGAACCGGGGCCAAAAACGCTTATAGTGGATGATAGTGGCGGAGCAGAATATAACAGGATACAGGATGCCATTGATGCGGCAAGCCCTGGAGACACAATTGAGGTATATAGCGGCACGTATTATGAGAATGTGAACGTAACCAAACAGCTTACTATGGTGGGTGTGGATACAGGCATGGGTCAGCCTGTGGTTGATGCAGGTGAAAGTGGTAGTGCAATTGCACTTTCCGTGGATGGAACTGTTCTGGAAGGATTTACAGTAGTCAACTCTTTATATTCCTGGAGAGGGGCAGGAATAATGGTTATTTCAAAAAACAATATAATTTCAGGCAATAATCTGAGCTCCAATAGAAAGGGAATCTATCTTTTGCATTCAAGCAACAATACTATTACAGGCAACATTGCCAGTGAAAACAAAGAGGCTGGCATATACATTGAGCATTCAAGCAACAATACTATTACAGGCAACATTGCCAGCGAAAACAAAGGGACTGGCATATTCTTTATATCTTCCAGTGGTAACATTTTAAGAAATAATCATATGTTTACTAACAACTACAACTTCGGACTCTCTGGGTGGAGAGACGCGGATTTTAATAATGACATTGACACCAGTAATGTGGTGGATGGAAAATACATTTATTATTTACTTGATGCTTCAGATATCATTATTGACTCGGATTCAAACGCAGGCACAGTATACTGTATCAACTGTGACAACATCACAGTAAAAGATCTGAACTTAACAAACAACAGTGTGGGAGTATATTTCTTTGATACACACAGATCAACGATACAGGGTAACCACATCACCAGCAATAAGGTGGGGATCCGTCTTGAACAATCCAGTAATAACTCTATTACAATGAACAATGCCAGCAATAATGATGGCGGTATCCTTTTTAAAAATTCTGGCAATAACATAATTACAGGGAACATTGCTTATAATAACTTTTTAATTGGGATGTTTATCACTGACTTTTCCAACAATAATACCATTGTAAGCAACAATGTCAGTAACAACAATTTTTTTGGCATTGTCATCGCGGACTCTGGCGGCAACACTGTTGTAACAAACTATGTCAGTAACAACTATAATACAGGCATCTTCCTTTCAGATTCTAACAATAACACCATTGCAGGAAACAATATTATTTTCAACAAATATGGCATTGATCTTAGCTCTTCCAGCAGCAACTTCATCTATGATAATTACTTAAACAACACAAACAATGCCATAGACAATGGGAACAACTCATGGAACATCACAAAAATTGCTGGAACAAATATTATTGGAGGTTTATGGCTTGGAGGAAATTATTGGTCAGATTACAATGGATTTGACGTAGATGGAGATA
>JAIORJ010000177.1 GCA_021108185.1 Methanococcoides sp.
ATCTCTTCTTTTGTAGCAAGATCGGACTTACCAAAGACATCCTGCACCTTTTCAGAAACTGCATCTTCGAAGTCTTTCTGCTGTTGTTTTTGCTTTTCGATCAGATCCTCTACGAACTTCTTACCTTCTTCCTTGTTAAACTCCCCATCCTCAACAAGGTTCTTTACGAGCTCATCGACCTTCTCTTGAGTAATGGCGTACATCCCTAAGCCAAAAAGTCCCAATTTCTTTATACTATCGATCATCAAATTGTAACCTCCCATATAGAGTTTAACTTTTTTATGATATATAGTTTGTTAAAAAACAAAAAGAGAGAAAAGAAGAAAGGATGCTCAAAGCAATAAAAGAAACGTTATTGATCTGCAAGACTTTCAAGGGTATTCTCAAGATAGGTTGCACCACACATCTCAATGAACTTCCCGCAAACATCCCTCGCATCGCCATCCATAATGATCGAGCCATTTTCAAAAAGCACTGCACGGTGTGCCACTTCTTTGACAAAGTCCATGTGATGACTGACAAGTACGATGGTAGTTCCAAAACGTGCGTTTATTCTTTTCAGGGAGTTTGTCACATCCCTTAATGTCACAGGATCAAGGTCTCCAAAAGGCTCATCGAGCATGAGGAACTCGGGTTCTGTTGCAAGAGCAAGGGCAATGTAAGCTCTTACATGTTCACCGCCACTTATCTGGTAAGTGGTCTTGTCAAGAATATCCAGTGGAAGGTCAAGGGCTTCAAATACCGGAACTGCATATTTATCAACATCAGTGTTTGGTATAACAGGGAACAATTTGGAATAAACATCCATTGAAAGACGCATACTGTTCAATGTATTCCCTCTTTCGGTCTCACCCATGTCTGGAAGGATATAGATCTTATCAAGCATCTCATCAGAAATACCCATCTCTGCGGCTTTATGACGTGCAAACTCAAGTGCACCATGCATCTTCATGCTCAGTCTGAAGCCTATCTGCTGGCGTACTGTGGAATGTGGAGAAAGTGAGAATTCCTGATGCATTATGCTGATCTTTTTCCAAAGTTCCAGACGCTGCCTGGTAAAACTGGATATGTTAACCCACTCATCTTCATGCAAGTAGGAAACAGAGCCTTCCTTTGGCTCTTTCAGGCCTTCCATTATTTTCAAAAATGTAGTTTTGCCTGCACCGGAAGAACCGATGAAACTTACGATCTCGCCTTTATTTATCGAAAGCGATTGGTCTTTTATGTTAAGGACCTCACCCACACGCATCAGGACCAGTCTTTTAGAGATGTTCTCCGCTTTTATGCAGGGGCTCTCCTCAGACAATTCGGAGAGCTTTTCCTTTGGAGAAAGGTCCTTTAAGAAGTTCTTTAGCACAGAGGCCGGTTTCCCATCATCAACGACCTTACCATCTTCGATGTATATGACCCGGTCTGCAAGATAAGCATGTACTTCCGGAAGATGTGAGACTACGATTATAGGAATGTTCAGCCTATCCTTAAGCTGAAGAATAACATCCATGATCTCCTGTTTGGTATCTGGTCCTGTCATGGTGACAGGTTCATCCAGTAACAGAAGACGAGGCTGTGCCGCAAGCTGACGGGCAATTATCAAACGTTGTTTTTCGCCGCCGCTTAGCAGACTTGATGAATGGAGGGCTTTATGGTCAAGGCCTACCAACCTTAAGTATGCCATCGCTTTCTCATACAGTTCATCGTAAAAAGTTGCATCCGGTTCCGGCATGCCCTCATAACCTTCATATTGGACATTCAGCCTGCGGATTATATTTTCAATAGCAGGGCCCGCCCATAATCCAAAATTACGCTGAAAATGAATAGCTGTACTTTTTCCGAGTAATTTTTTCCCTTCTGCGCCCGAAAGTTCAGTTATTACAGAACCATCGATTTCAATGCTACCACTGTCGAATGGTTCGGCCCCCCTCAATATCTTGAGGAGAGTGGTCTTTCCACTGCCGCTCTTTCCCGTTATGCCAAGGATCTCGCCATCTGCCACATCAAAACTTATTCCGTTAAGGATGCAGAGTTTGTTTTCGCCAACTTCATAATTCTTTACAATATCAGAAACTCTGAGCATAAGTGAAAACCCCGTTAGAATTCAGGAGATCATTTCTTGATAGCAGAAACAATTTCTTCTATCTTTTTCTTGACATCGTCCGTCTCTTCGACAATAGTACCGGTTACGATCATATCAGCACCGGCATCAGCACATATCTTTGCGGTTTTGCCGTCACGGATACCGCCACCAACGATAAGTTTGTTGTCACCAAGAACGTGTTTTACCGCACCTATGGTTTCAGGAGTGATCGGTCGGTCTGCACCTGAACCCGCTTCAAGATAAGTGTAATGCATACCCATGTATTTGCCTGCAAGAGAATAAGCAGCTGCAAGCTCTGGTTTGTTGCGTGGAATGAGTTTCGCATCGCCTACCCAGCCAACGGTACCACCGGGCTCAGATATTATGTAGGCCATGGAAATAGGCTCAATTCCAGACTTATAGACAATAGGGGCGCCCATCACCTGATTCGTTGTGATATAATTGATATCACGTGAATTAAGAAGGCTCATAAAAAAGATAGCATCGGCATGAGTGCTCACGCCGCCGGCATTACCCGGAAAAAGAATAGTAGGAACATCTACTAGTTCCTTTATTTTGATCAGTGTCTGATCTAATGCTACGCCACCGGCTCCTGTAGAGCCACCGATCAGTATGGCATCTGTACCTCCAGCTACAGCCGCTTTTGCAATCTCTGCAGCGGCTTCCGGAGATTGTGATGCCGGATCGATAAGCGTTAAGTGAACTGTACCTTCGCGTTCTGCGATATCGTTGAGGTACTCTTCCACTTGCATTGTTAGATCAGCCTCTTCTGACTTCCTTGGATTTTACACGTAGATTTTTGTAACCGCACTTTCTGCATCTTGTTGCCCTAACAGCATTGCGGGCACTGCACTTCATACAGATCTTCTTGTTGAGGATCCTTTCTTCTGCTTCTGGGAATCTTGCCATGTTCTCACCTTGATTAATATTATTGAATATGTATGATAATATGTTAGTTAGAATGTGATATACATCAGTATACCGGCTGGCTACATACATTTCAAAACATATAACTGTTTTGGGATAGACAAAGCACATCCACAAAATAAATTATATAAGATTTCAACTAAATGCAACAAATAAAGAACAAAAAAGGAGATGAATGGCAGCGACCAGACTCCGGCAGACCGGAGTGAAAG
>JAIORJ010000024.1 GCA_021108185.1 Methanococcoides sp.
AGACAAGCGCAATATCCATGTGGTAATGCCTTGCAATATAATCCATGTCATGACCTTGGGAGAGCAAATTACCAATTTCACTAAAATTGGTATTATTGGTAATTTGAGAGATTCTTTGCTGATTTATCTCCACTGTTTCCGAAATTTTTTCCTGAGGCCATCCTAGGCGGCTCAACCGGAGGATAACTGTGTTTCTACTCGCTTTCTGCCGGGCACGGATATCCGAGATCCAGGTGTTGACGGTTTGCTGGATAACCCCTAATTTTTCTGCCAGGGCTGATTCAGTCCACTTACATTCCGGATCTGAAGTGGCTATTTCTCGGGCGATTCGCTTTTTATCGCCAGGACTTAAACGATCGCCATGGCTGATGTTACATTCTGCCCCTTCAAGGAGAAACGCTACTTTGTTTTTCTCGTAATCAAGTGGTTTGTCCTTCCATTCAACGGCCGGAATCTTTTTGATTCCACTCTCCTTAAACGCAAACCAGCGGTGGATACCATCTAAAATTATAGTCGCTTCGGTTGTTTGATCGCTTTCCGCATAGTTAAAGACTCTCTGAATCTTGATTGGTGGAAATTGCGCGCCGATCGCGAGAGCTTCAACATACGCGTTGATGGTCTTCTCGCTTTTCCCTCCTCTTGGGTAAATGAATGGCACCCAGGTTAAATCGGAAATGTTGACTTCCATCGTCTCTCCAGAACAATTATTAATGTTGAATTGAAAGATTTCGCGCTCGGCTCAAAATGAAAGGAAAATAGGGACACCTTTTGAATTTCCGTTGGCAGGTAAATCTGGTGATTCCCGGTGATGGCCAGGCGGCCAGTATAGGTTTCTCCGGTGTTTAGATTCAGTTATCCGGCGTGTCACACGAAGGTGATCACCCATCATCCCTTATCCAGGTTAAAAATTCAGAGAAATGCCCTAATAGTCCCCACCGAGGTCATGAGCGCCTCAACGTCCGTGATCGGGCTTTCTCGCCGAAGGTATTTGATTTATTCATTTTTTTCTTAACACATATGAAAAATATTTAAAAGCCAATTATTTTTTTAATACACGGTAAATTTGTTCTATTGATTAACCATTTGAAAAACAGCAACTATTCCGGGTCATTTTCAAGTAATCAAAGACTGCGCGAGTATTCTGGGTCAACCGTCGCATTTTCTGAGCAACACTATGTACCTTTTTACTTTTTATGATTCCGACAGCAAATCGTCTGAGCCGTGTCATATTTTCTGGACCGTTTCCTGTCCGTATGCGGCTACGGTCTTCGTCATAATTCCAGTCGATTATATAATGGCAGCTGTTCTCAATGCTCCAGTGGCCACGGTTGTCCTGAAGTACCTGTGAAGCGCTTGCCAGGTCCGGTGTTTTGCTGGTTATCCCATAGACAATTTCATTGCTTTCTTTACCGCTTTTCTTATTAGTTGTAGTTCATTCTATCATGAATATCTGTCCCACATAGGGGAAGTCAAGATATTCATTAAGCTCGGTGGTTAACCATATTTTACGCGTTTCTATTCTTCCATGATCGATGCCATCAATTGTTTTGTGATCTGGTTTTTGATTAAGGTTGCCAAAATAATATGCAATATCTTCAAGCAACAGCTTTTGGTTGCCCTTTACAGTGAAGTGATAGTGTGCTTTTCTTTCAACCAGGTAACTGGCCAATTCTCGCTGGGTCAACAAAGCATCGGCTGTAATGGTTTTTCCCTGAATATCGATATTATTCAGAAGGGGGATGGCAATTTTAATCTCGTTAGTTTGTTTTTCCTCGTCGCTGCCTTCTACAGGGAGAGTACCCACTTTTTTTGGGTGTAGCACTGCCCACTTTGGTGGCCTACTGCGCTCATGATATGGGCCTGACGGCCTTCTTCATTAATTGCATTGCACATGGTTTTACCATCAATTGCAAAGCTTTCATCTACTGAACAGTACTGTTCATTCCATTTTTGCAGGGTTTGGTCGAGTTCTACCGGATCAACTCTAATCAACACATCACGAATAATACTTTCACTCGGTATAATATATTTCTTATTTCGCCGACGGCAGCCGAAACGAGCACGTGCCTTTGGACTCAGACCCTTAGCCCAGTCAGAAATAGCTCTATATTCACACATCCCGCATAAAATTGCAGCTGCGGCTATGGATAGAACTACTTCTATCCTGTGTCGTCTCCCCTGCGCTCTGCGAGGATCGGTAATTGCTTTGAAAAAATATGGCAATGATTTCATATGCCGGGCGCTTAGTTTCATCCTTAGACCTCCTGTTTGATACTGTTTATTTATTATTGGACGAGATAATAATGTGCAAGTATTGCGTTGAAGAGGCTGGACAAAAACTTTTTTAGGGATTTTACGTGTGTTGCTGTATCCATTGCGGATGCGTTGATAACCTTTGCTGTAACCTGCAAACCGCCAATTTGCAGCCTTGTAGATTGTTCCATTGAATCGTGTTGGATCGACAAATGTTTCCAGTAACAATAATGGATAGCCGAAACGATTTATCCAATCTTGTTGTATCCTACGCTGACACAATGACAGAACTTTTGACGCCAGATTTTTGTAATGGCTATCAGGTAAGATGAGAAAACGGGAATTGTTGGCCAACAGGTTTAACCGGTCATATTGATAGCGGAAATCTCAGCCTATCCAGTGGTCACGTACACCACATTTCAAGGCGGCAGCTGAAAAAACCAGCAAAGCTTGCCAGTTGTTTTGGTATGTTGCTACATACCAAAGAGTGTTCCCGATCTTGGGGAGTGCCCCAAGATAATGGTGGGCCTGCATCAGTTCCTGGAAAATAGGCTCTTCGGAACTGTAAACGGGGCAGACTATAATCTCTTGAAGGTGCATAATGTCTCTCCAGTAATGTGCAATACGAACCTTGTATATCGCATTTATACGTATTTGTTCAGAAGTTTATGCAACTTTATAATTTTATAGTTAAAACTGCTTAGAACAAAAACACCCTGAAGAATCTACTTGATTATATGAAACAGTTGAGGTAAGCACATAACAATTGCAGGGGTGCCTGTCCGGCTGAGAAAATACCCTTTGAACCTGACCTGGATTATACCAGCGTAGGGAGCGGAAACTAAAATTTTGTTACGTTTTCATTTTCAAAGGGCCATATCTCCGGTAAGGAAGGTATCGGCCTTTTTTAATTTACAGGATTAACTCGAGACCTTTGAAAAA
>JAIORJ010000222.1 GCA_021108185.1 Methanococcoides sp.
CGGAGTCTATGAGCCTGGTCGAAATGTCTCACTGATAAAGAACAACAAGACCAGCGTAATCGAGCCTCGAATTGTTGCCGTTCCCGGCACTATCAAGGTTGGTGGATCCTGGACAGGTATCGATGAAGACAAGCAGGACCCGAATGTCTTTTATGTTGCTTATGGCACCGCGACCAACCTTCGGGATGTTGATAAGACTCCGGAAGACCTTTTCTTCAGCTTCTCGAACGACAAGGGTACAACTCTTTTTGAGGAGACGTGGATAGTCAATCCTGACAGCGAAGGTGATAATGCTGGCGAAGAGGTCAGCTCATGGTACAGACTGGCAAAGGGTGATCAGGAGCAGGGCGAAGTTCAGCTTCGTATGACTCCTGACGGTTCAAGGTTCTATTCAGTCTGGCTGGATGAAGGCGAAGAGGGCAGCGACATTCTGTTCCGCAGGATAATGCCCAGCGAGTTTGACTGCAATGTAGCGCCTTAAACACCTTAACCATAACCCTTAAACAATTATGTGCGCCGGCCATGGCCGGCGCACATAAAACCACACTAAGGGCTCTGCAAAAAACAACTTCCCATTTTCGCATCTCAGCTTCGGGCCATCTTTGGCCGATACTCATTCGCAAAATCATAGAAACAGCTTGTGCCTATTCCTGCAAATCTAACCCAAATCTGAGCGCCAATTCTGCTATGAAACCCCCTCAAAACGACCGGAGCTTGTAAAACCATATCCCTTAACGAGGATCATCCACGGCCTGGATGCACAATTGATTGAATTAGAAAAGCTGGGTTTGTAGGCTTATAGTTCTCTCAAAATACCGTGGTCATCGAGCCGTGAAATATACGCGGGTCTTACAGGCCCAGGCAATGGTGCCCGGCCTGGCGGACGCGTTGGGAAAGCCTCAATCCTCGTCGATCTAATTGACCTTGTCGGAAACAACCCCGGGTTTTGGGGGTTCGTCGCCATCAGGCCCATTGCCGGCCAAGTTGGCATCAGCACGGTCAAAATACTCGAAAAGATAGGTGATCCAGTTCGAGTCACAAACCCAATCAAGACAAATTTCAGGGTCTTCATAATGCATGGTTGAACCGAACACCTCGTCGTTTTCGTCGCTTGTTTCGTATTTGTTCCAGGTGGGCGGATACCAGATGCTCAGTCCGTTGGCTGATTGTAGCTTGAATCCATCTTCAGGGCTTTGCTCGTAAACAATCAGCTTGTTTTGTTCGGCCAGGTAGTCGTCAACAGCAACCTTGAGCTCAGAAAAATTCAATCCGGCTTCATCAATCAGCCGAAGACCTTCAAGCATGAATGTTTTGATGTCGGACTGGTAGTCAAAATCGGTGATGTCCCCATAGCCGCCCACATCGGAAAGATCCCGCGCGTGGGGCAAAATATTGTAAATATCATCGAAAAGGTCCCAGGTGATCTCAGCCCAGGTTATGTGGGCATCCCGAACAGCCATAATATGCGACAAATCAAAAACTGTCATAGCCGCGAAGTTGATCGAGGTATCCAGATTCGGCACCCCGTTGTTCCCTTTGTCCGAATAATACTCGATATGGTTATTGGTAATGGCAATGCCGAGCTCTGTGCTCGTCATGCCTGTTTCGCCCAGATCCTCGATCACCATCGCCCAGGGCAGACCGTCGGGCTGAATCTTGGATTGCGTGGCGAGCAGGACGGGGGCCGCATCTCTGAGCTCATAGACGACCTCGATAAATGCCATGAGTGATCCTTCAAGCACAAGGAGGTCTATGTCTTTTTTGGTTTCAACCTGGGCAGCGACAAGGGCGTCGGCAAGGTCACCGGTAGGCATGAGCTGGTCATCGATTTCCTCATCGTGCGTGTTGTCGCGCCCGATGCCGCGCCAGGACAGCCCTTCACTTTTCATTACAAAGACCACGTTTTCATGCTCGGCCAGGCCAAGGGCATAGGTCACGAAGTCCTCCAATACAGCGCCGTCTGCGGTGTTCTGTTCTCCAGCGGTGTACTGTTCTGCATAGGTTGCCAGCGACAGAACCTCACCGCCAACAACTTCAAAAACCTCGGTTTCATCGTCGGACAGCCGGTCTATCAAAACTATTATCTGCGGATGATTCTCGACGACACTGGCGGTCCCGGCCAAAAGCTGGGCAATCGTGGCGTCAGCGTATGCCTCCTCTTCATTGTCGGCAGCGAGATAAAAAAGGAACGTCCACTGCGGACTGACCAAATCGTCACCTCCGGAATTTGCCTCGTTCATTCCCGGGTTTGCCCAGCAAATTACTGTGACAAGAAACATCAGGAGCATTGTTCCTACACTGCATGATCTTTTTCTCATGATTTTTTTCCTCCTCTGTTGCCAAACACCTACAACTATTTTTCATCTGTATTGTTAAAAAAAACCTATGATGGTAAAATTCGGTTGGATTTTGCAGTTAAGCAGAAACCATTTTTTGTTATTTTAGCTATTTTTACCTGAAGATTTTTAGTTTGTAAAACTTTTTTTATTGACGCTGGTATTTTCTGGCTCTCTGGTAATTTCCAGTGGTTCTCGTTTATCTTTGTAAACAATAGGTTATCTAACATTTTCAATTTAAAGATGGCCAGTTTTTAACGTAGTAAAACATGTACAAAGTACTGTTTTAATATAAACGCTGTAAAATTTTGAAAATTAGCAGATAAATTTTGCGGGTAAGCAGGTAGGTATGTAAAATTTGAGAGTGGTTTTGCTGAGAATTGTGTAGGAGAGGAAGATACCAGTGTTCTGTCATCTATATAATGTTGCAAAGATGACCGTCATTCCCGCGGAAGCAGGAATAAGCTTGAAGGAAGTGTCAAGTGTCAAAGCTTGAATTGTGAATTAACGATTGACAATTAAGCCACTATCATTTAGGAAAATCAGTATGGGTAGAGCATGGCGAATTGAATATGAAGGCGCATTATATCACTTAATGTCCCGGGGAAATGACGGACAGCATATTTATTTAAATGACGCTGATCGAAATTTGTTTTTAGAAACGATCTCGGAAATGTCGGAACGTTTTAAAGTGGATATCTTTGCCTATGTTTTAATGTCCAATCATTATCATCTCCTGGTAAGAACCAATCGTGCAAATTTAAAAAAGGCAATGCAATGG
>JAIORJ010000200.1 GCA_021108185.1 Methanococcoides sp.
ATTGATGACTTGATTCGAGTTCCCATAAACCTGGGTTCAACCATGCCCAAATCAGCCCGATACCCGATCTGGCTGATTTCTGCACTGGCCCAAATTTCCTTGTTTAATCCGAAAAGATTGTGGTCACCGGCCAGAATATTGGCGTAAAATTCTCTTTCTGTGTCATACCCTCCGCCAAATTGAATATAGTAAGGCTTTTTCTCTTCCACTTCCAGGAGCAGATTCACTTTATCTTGCTTTTCCTTTAAGCCGTAAGTTTTAAAACGAACTGAGTCAAAGGCTCCGATATCGCGGATATTACGCTGAGATTTCAAAAATTTATTCAGTGAAAACGGCTCTCCGGGATTGAGTTCAAGTTCGTTTTCTATGACTCGTCCTTTGGTCAGGAAATTCCCAGTGTAAGCCACCTGACCCATTTGAACAAAAGTTCCTTCATCAACCTCATAGGTTATGGCGGCTTGGGTATTGTCCTTGCTGATGACCGCAGTTCCCTTTGTCTTGACATAGGGGTATCCCTTTTCAGAAATCAGGGAACACAGCGTGTTTTTATCACTGCGAATCATATAGTCTCGAAAAACGGATCCTTTTTTCAAAGTGATTGCCTCAAGGGCATCAGCCTCTGATAACACAGTCAACCCATGTATCGTTACTGACGTTACGAGCGTCTGAACCCCCTCCTTGATGTCCAGAGTGATGTTTACATGTGTTTTGTTTTCTTTAATGTCCTTGTGCAATGTTATTTCATCGTTTACCACCGTATTCATATATCCTTGCTTGAGATACAGAGAGGTAACCGCACATTTATCCTCTTCCAGAGTTTCCTGAACCCATGCACCGTTTGCCATAAGCCCCGGTGTTCGGATCACAGTCTGTTTTTTGATCTTTTTTGAATCAAACGCATGATTTCCTGTGAGGTTGACGGAATTTACAAGGTATTGCGGTCCTTCATAAATCAACAGGCGGATGTTACGCACGGGCATGCCGGCTTCTTGTTTTCTTTCAGATTTCATCTCTATCCGGCAATCCTTATAGCCAGCGTTAAGGTATCGTTTCTTTATGTTGCGAATACTTTTTCTTAGACCAAAATCCTTGTTATTTCCCTCCTTAAACAGGATTAAATCTTTTTTAAGGGCAAGATCCCAAAATTCCTTATTTCCCTGAAATTCAATGTCATACCGGGGTCCTTCGTCAATGGTTACTAAAATATAAGCATTTTGAGTTTTGGCATCTTTGTTAACAACGGAGTTTACGACAACCTCCGGATATCCTTTTTTTCGGTAAAACCGGATGAGGTTTTTGATATCTTTGTTAAATGTTTTTTTCTTAAAGCGCCTCATAAAATCTGGAGTCAACCACGATTTGCAAGTTTTGATCCCCAACTTAAGGCGCGGGGTTGAAAAAGCCCGGTTTCCTGTGATTTCAAAGCGCCGGACATGAAAAAACTCCCCCTTGTTTATAGTGACATAAACCACAATATTTCCGTCGACCGGATCTTCTACGGCGTCTAAATCAACAACCGGCGCAATGTAACCTTCATTCTTGAAGGTTTCGGTAATGACAGCCTCTTTGCCTAAAGACGTTTTCGGATGATATACATCTCCGGGATACAACTGAATGGCGTTGAGAATTTCTCGTTCTAGCAGGGGAAAGGCGCCGCTGATTTTAATATCTTTAACCCTAGGATAGGGCGTTACTTGAAAACCAAGGGTAAACCGATCTTCTCTCTGGTCCGATTCAGAAACATGGATTGCTTTAAATATGTTCGACGATTTTAAAGCCTCAAGGGAAGCCTGGAACCGTTTTGTGGAAAAGGGCTCTCCTTCCCGGATAAAAATAAGACGCTTTACCCGATCAACCCATGGGCTCGCATCTCCTTTTATCCCCTGAACATCGATAATAATACGTGAAACAATCGGCGGACCGGGTTCATCTTTTTTCTGCTTTAGTGCATATACAGCGTCTTGGGCAAAACATACCATTAGAATCCACAACACTGCGGATATCTTTATCCATTTTTTCTGCTTGCACGTGGTCATCCGAATCAATCTTTTTTTATCGAAATTCAAATCTGAATTGAAGCCCGCCGCCAAAATTCCCCTCCGTATCCTGGAAGGTGTTCATTAACAGTTTCTCAAGGAATTTATATTCCGTGATCACCTGCTGGATGACCTTCGCATTTTTGGTCTGCATGCCGTATTTGACAGTTACTCTTCGGGAAAGCTCTTTACCGACAAATACTTTTACCTCATCTGACTTCTCAGCCTCTTTTGCTTCCGTATATTCCAGATTTACAACATCCAGACCGGTGGCATCCTTGATTTGTTTTTGAACTGTTTCGGAAAGAACATCGGCAAGCATTTGTCCTGGAGATAGGGATGAACCGCCTTCTCTTGCAATCAGTTCCTGTGTTGTTTTACCGGAGACCAACAAAGAAACAATATCTTCCTCTCTTTCTGACGGGTCGGAAAAAAAATTAAATTTAAGATTGTCAGGTGTTCCGAAGACATTCAAAAATACGGTCCATTCCCGAACCATTACTTCACTTTGCACATCAATGGTCGGCTCAATTTTATAGGGATTTATAAAATCAAAGACACCTTTTTTAACATTAAACTCCTTTTTTTGGAAATAAACGGTTCCGCCGGATTCTACCTCTGCCCTCCCGCTAATGAGGGGTTGATTCACAGACCCGTATATGCGGAAATCGGGCTTGATGGCCAATAAGGCCATATTATTGTCTATGACAAAAGGTTCTCTGTAACGGATTGTAATATCGAATTCCATATTTTTTAAAAAGGGCCATGGGATCTCCGACGTTATCAGGTCCTCTTCCCGGGATTTTTTTCCGAGGCTTTCAATAAGATTCAGATGTACATCCTTATAATACTTCCCCTCAAGCATTTGGACTTCTCCCGATATAAGGAATTTTTCAGGTGTGCCACTAATATCCAGTTCAGCGCTCAAACGGGTTTCTAAGGTATCGGGAATCATAATCGGAAGATCATCGGCTTTTAATTTGAGGCCCACTTTTGAGGGTCGATATGCCTTAAGATCAATGGCGCCAAACAGTTCAAAACTACCGGTGT
>JAIORJ010000057.1 GCA_021108185.1 Methanococcoides sp.
AAACTGATGACATATATCTTAAAGCCATAGCAGTAGGCGATGCAAAAAGATGGAAAGTCTTGCTTGATAAGAAAGTAAAGGGAAGCAGCGGCTCATTTGAGTTCCAGAATCCCAGTTACCAGATAGACCAGTATCTGCATATGACCAAGGTGCAGTGGGGCATTCTCACCAACGGCCATCACTGGAGGATATATTTAAATGAAACCAGTTACAAGCTGGATAGTTATTACGATATTGACCTTGAAACGATCCTTGAAACTGATAATGTAGAGGGATTCAAGCATTTCTATCTGTTTTTCAGGCGTGAAGCTTTTGTAAAGGGCCCGGATGGCAGGAGTTTCCTGGATAACGTGTATGATGGCAGTGTTAAGTATGCCAAGGAACTGGGAGATAGTCTGCAAAAGAATGTATATGAAGCCATGAAGATTATCTCGGAAGGCTTTTTTGAAAGGTCTGAAAATGTCCTTGTTCCGGATGAGCATAATTTAAGGGAAGTACAGGAAAACACGTTGAGGCTTCTTTATAGATTGCTGTTTATTTTCTATGCTGAGAGCGGGAAACTGCTGAATACTGATAATCCGGCATATGATGCTCTCAGTCTTGAATCTATCAAAAATAAAGTTGCAGGGAAAATTGATAATAGAGAACTGATCTTACCAGTCACAACAGATTACTGGAATAAACTTGAAACTCTTTTTGCATTGATCAATGAGGGCAGCGAATCTGAACGATTCAGGCTTCCAAAGGAAACCCTATATATTCCTGCTTACAATGGCGGGCTGTTCGATCCTGATAAAAATCCGTTCCTACATACTATAAAAGTCGGTGATGAATATCTTGCCAGAGCAATCAACCTGATGGCAAGGGATGATGGAGATTTTATTGATTATTCCACACTTGGCACAAGACAGCTCGGCTCAATTTATGAAGGTCTGCTTGAATATAAACTGAAAGTGGCTGAAGAAGACCTTGTAGCTATTAAGGAGAAGGGAAAGGAGAAATGGATTCCCAAAAAGGATGCAGAGGGCAAGAAGACCTTTGATGAAGTACTGGCAGGTTCGATATATCTTGCTACCGACAAAGGTGAGCGCAAGGCTACTGGTTCGTATTATACTCCTGATTATATTGTGAAGTACATTGTGCGAAATACCCTGGGTCCGGTGCTTGAGGATAAGCGTAAAGCCTGGTCTGAAAAGGGGCTGGGTGAGCGTCCGTTCCTGCATGATATCCTGGACATTAAGGTGCTGGACCCTGCAATGGGCAGCGGGCATTTCCTTGTTGAAGCGTGCGAGTTTTTGGCGAATAAGCTGGTGTGGGCATGGGGTGAGGCAAAGCCTGAAGACCTGGAGTCTGAGGAGGTGGCTGAGCACGATGTGCACTGGGCACGGCGGGAGGTTGTGCGGCACTGCATCTATGGTGTTGACCTGAACCCAATGGCTGTTGAGCTTGCCAAGTTGTCGCTGTGGCTTGAGACTGTGGCTGTTAACAAGCCGTTAACGTTCCTTGACCATCACCTGAAGGTGGGGAACAGTCTTATCGGCGGGAAGGTTGAGGACTTGAAGTCGCTGCCTTCAAAGGAGAAGAAGGGGGAGGTAGAGAACGGCACCAAACAGCCCACATTGTGGGATTTCACTGTCAAGGGGCATTTTGATAAATTGCTTCAGAAGTATGGCGAGTTTGCATCTCATCCTGATGATAACCTGGCGTGTGTGAAGCAAAAGGAGCATGAGTATGATGCGCTCCAGAGGTCTGAGTTGAACAGGCGTATCCATGAACTGGCGAATGTGTGGGTTTCTACGTATTTTGGTGTGGAACCCCTGCCGGATGAGTATGCTGACCTGCAGAACGAGATGAATCCTGGTAGTTGCCCTGACTGGAGCCACTGGCGGGAGCAGGAGTGGTTCAGGCGGGCGCAGGAGGTTGCGGATGAGAAGAGTTTCTTCCACTGGGAGCTTGAGTTTCCTGAGGCGTTCTACGAGAAGGGTGCTCAGAAGGTGAATCCTGGGTGGGATGCTGTGGTGGGGAATCCGCCGTATGTCAGTTCAAGAAATGAAAATTTTTTCATTGACGCAAAGCAATATATTGAAGCAACTTTTTATCAAACATTCTACCAAGTTGACCTATACTATTTATTTATGGAATCTGCACAAAAATTAACAAAATCATATTGGTCATATATTGTGCCAGACCCATGGCTTGGTAGCGTGAAAACAAAAGATTTTCGAACGTGGTTTACTTCATCAAATTCAGTCTTAAGGATTGCAATTGGCAAGAAAATATTTGAAGCAGACGTTGATTGTATTGTAGTTGTTTGTCAAAAGTCAAAAAGCACACAGGAAATTCAGACAATTGTTGATGAGTTTTTACCTTTCGGAGAATTAAATGCTAAAAATATAATCAAACTTCCTACTAACGGTATTGAAATAATAATCGGTGCAAGTTCCGATGAGTTGGGATTGCTTGAAAAAATTAAATCTAACTCAGTTTCTCTTGACAGCATATCCACAACAGGACGTGGAATTGGTGCTTATCATCACTCAAAACATTCTCAAGAAATTATCAAGTCAAAAGCATATCACAGTAGCAATAAAAAAGACGAAACTTTTTTGCCAGAACTTCGTGGAGAACACATTCATCCTTATGCGATTACATGGGATGGAGATCATTGGATTAGTTATGGCGAATGGCTAAGTGAACCACGAGATCCAATATTATTTACTGGTGCCAGAATATTGTGTCGTAAAATACTTGGTGAACGACTTTTTTGCGCTTTAACTGATGAGGATTGGCTTGTAGATCAGCAAGTTTATATAGCATGTAAATTCGAACAAGCTTATGGGGCCGCTTATGTCGCTTCCATTGTTACTTCAAAATTAATGGGCTTCTTTCCTAGAAAATATTACCATGAGGAAGGATTATTCCCTCATTTGCGAGTTAGCCAATTCCGGCACCTTCCAATCCGCCGTATCTCCTTCACCACTCCCGCCGACCGCCGCGCCGCCCTCGTAGACGAAGCAAAAGCACTTTACACCCAATACCTGAACATACCCGCAGAACCCGCCACACTGCAGGATTTCGTGGGT
>JAIORJ010000120.1 GCA_021108185.1 Methanococcoides sp.
GAAGGCTTACTCAAGAGGAAAGGCATCAGATTTATTATGGAATGGATGTCAGAAATATGATTCTTCTTTTGGAGCCAAAGGACGATAGATTTCAAATCTCAAATGATAAGGACTTGCTTAAGTGGGCAAAACGATTTCTTGCAGCAAAAGATCTGGCGGGAAGCACAACAAATGCAGCCAGGCAAAATGACTATAATCGCATTGCCGGCGCTGACAAGAGGTATATCATCGAAAGAATCAAGAAGGCAGGTCTGGTTTTTGTAAGCTGGGAAAAGTATGGCACTTCAGTGGCTGAAGACAGGATTGAGCTTGAACCTCTTGCTGGAGATCTTTCCAAAGATAAAGTCCTTGATAAGCTGAATAAGGACTATTTCCCAATGCTGCGTTTCAGGGAACATCTCGAAGCCAGGCTCGACCAGATCAAGGATTGCCTGATCAAGGAAGTTAACGCCGAATATCGGACCACGCTAATATAATTCTTATCGGAAAATGCCTTGAACTTTACAGCAGACATTATGGAATGATCGTGGACTATAAAGACGATGTGGTTCCTCTATGTGAAGCGCTTACCTCAATCCGCATGATGGTGGAGCAGATCGTCACCACTCAGCAGCCTCTCCCTTCGGAGCTTGAGCATATTGATCCGGTAAGCTATATATATTTCACATGCCTTTGTGACAGAAAAGAGATCAAGAGTGATGAAGTGCACAAGACTACCAGGGGAATTATGGAGCCCGATGTTCTGATTAAGGCCGGTGTCATGAAAAAGGGCAGGGCCAAGCGGGGCAGAACTTACGAGGTAAAGCTTCCGGTTGAACGATATAAGGATCTGGCAAAATTGTTTAAAAGCAAGTCAAAGACCTTGGATCAGCTTTTGCTCTTTCCTGAGCTGGAGGAGGCCAGATTTGACAATGTAGCCCTGGTTGACGTCCTTCATTACCTAATGGGTGTTGCTGAAGCAGGCGAAAACCTGGTTCCGTGGCTAAACGAGTTTAAGCCTGTTATTCCCAATATCCGGGTCTCTTTTGAATATCTGCTGGATAAAAATCCCACTTTTCAGGGTCCAATCAATAAAGTGCTCAGAATAATTGAGGTTTGAGATGAAAGGTTATGAAATCCTGGAACAAAAATACCTGAATATTTATAAAAAAGACGGTATAGCTCCTTACGAGAAAAAGATAGGTTTCCTTGATTTTCTTCGGGAGCTTAATGCCGGATCTGAGGGTCTATCAAGGTGTTCTTCTTTCATGGTTGTTGGCATTGATGATGTTCTTTATCTGACAAAGCGGGAACAAAGACGCGCCATCGCTCTTGATATCCATAAAGTCCTTCAATCAGCGGCAACTGACCTTGAAAAGAAAAAAATCGAGGTTCAGATCATCTGCAAAGGCAGGTTGGTTAAGGGAGATTCTTTATGGGTCGAGTATCGCGGAGAAAAACTTCCCATTGATTTCATTTTTGGTACACCGAGAAAACAGGAAATCAGAGGGTTTCCGGTTTATACTGTAAGCTTTAATCTGTCGAGCTAAGGAACTAAGAATTATTGCATCATTATTGATAGCGAATTCACACTGTTTTGATTCCGTTTATTCGGGAAAGGAGGTTTTATGAGTGCTCTTTCTCAGGTAGAAAAAATATCCCAAAAATATGCTGTATCTGCTGAAGAGTTTATTCGTTCAGGCGCAATCATGAATCTTAGGGAAAAACAACGATTGCTTAAGATAGAACGTTTTGAAATTCTGGCCAGATACCAGGCTTCAAACGCAGAAGAATTAAATCAGAAGATCGCAGAAGGCAGTGCGCCGGAACATCCTGCATGGGAAGATTTAATTGAAGTTAAGAATATTGAACAGGAAATTAACGAGATAGAAAATGATATCGGAGCATTATAAGCGAATAAAAGGAAATGTTGAGCGCAAGTTTTCTGATATTTTGAAGTCTGCTGAATTAATCCAGGGAACAGCCGGTCGAATTCGCAAGCTGCGACTTTATTTAATTGACAATACTTTTGTAGATATCTGGTATTCACCTGATGGCAGCTATTCATACCACTGGGAGCAACGAAATATCAGAGATGCTATCTACCGTCATGACAACGCTCCTCATAAGAAATGGCGAAATGTCTCAACCTTTCCCAAACATTGTCATGATGGCAGCCAGCTAAATGTTACTGAAAGTTTCCTGTCGGATGATTCTGAAAATGCAGTCGAAGAATTTCTTCGACTTGTCAGAAAGCGAATGGTTGCTGAGCAGATAGCTGCAAAAAAAGACAGATAAAACCAGATGATTGAATGCAAATCAAAAAGGATACAAAAGTAAAAGTTCAATATCGTTCTGAGTTGGGTTTCGGCACGGTGCTTCAGGTGGCGGAAGCCCTGGGAAGCTATACCCAGATTGATGTTGTTTTTGAAAAAGACGGCAAGAGATTTCTGGAAACCTTCCCACAAAACCTTCTTACGCCGGTGGCTGATATCTTTCAGCGTTATCAGAACAATGAATCCGATCACCCGACAGATTTTTTCTTAAAACAATTGGCCTACCAGTTGCCACTCGAAAATTTGGGCGGCGAACTTTCCAATAGCAAAACAGACCTTCTTCCTCTTAATTTATCTGAGCAAAAGTGTATCAATTTGTCTGAGAGTTATAGGACCCTGAGTATAGTTTCTCCTATGAAGAATATTTCAAACCATTTCTAGAGCATTTTGTTGGCGATATTTCAAAACCAATTCGAAAAACAGACAATGAAATTGAATATGTTCCAACTCAAGTATTTACTGAGTTTATTAAGGCCATTAACTTTAGAAAACACTATTACTGGCCAGACGGTAACGGTAGAGAGAGTAATATGTTTGTTAATGGTGTCCAATTTAAAAGCAGCATAATGAAAGATGGAATGAACCTTGTCCTGTTCAGAGGGCCTGAAATTTCTATAGGCTGTTGGCACTTATTAGGAGGTGCTATCTGAGTACCCCCTATAATGAATTCGCATTATCCGAAATATTATAGTGATGGCGAGGTTCCATCGTAACCAAAAGATAATTGATAGTGATCCGGCTTTGTTACATTACGCTGAAAC
>JAIORJ010000020.1 GCA_021108185.1 Methanococcoides sp.
AGTCATGGGCGTTTTAGTATAATATCCTCAGCACATCAAAATAATATTTAGCCATTTTTTTGGCTAAATATTATTTTGATGTGCTGGATTCAATTTATCTAGCGAAATTAGCTATTATTCTAAAATCCGCTTGGATTTTCTTTAATTTGCTATCAAATATAGTAATTTTTTCATTGTATCGTCTTTCCTTATAAACTTTTTGATTTTATTAGGTATTTTACTTTCAACCTTTCTGGCATCATTCATTTTTACAATAACTTTTTTATAGTCAATCTCTGCAAATTTCTCTTCCAACGAATTTGCCCCGTTTAATATAACTTTCATGTAATCAGGATTGTCAAGATTTTTAATTAATGGCGTATCTGCAAACATAGATTGTAGTTTTTTACACATTGAGTTATTGCCTGTTGTCCTCCGATGTGCCCTTCTGATACCTCTAAAAAATTGTTCCAGAATATTGTTTGTTCTTTGTGGTTGAACAAAAGAATCTCCATCGGAAGAAGATATTATTATTGGATCGCTGAATAATTTATCCCAGTATTTATCAATTTGATTGATCATTTTTTGATAGTCATTGTTTTTATGATAATATTCTTCGAGCAATGCCCATTCTTTAAAATCTTTCACTTTGCTTTCAATGGTATTAATTTCAACATCTTCTCCATTATCATTTAATCCATCAGTGGTAGCAGGCAAAGCAATCGACAGAGCCTGTCGTAGTTTATCAAAGACTTTTTCTTTTTCTGTGAGCTTTTGGAATGCTTCTTTGCATTCGATGTCATTGACCAAGGGCATTAAGTCATCTGTAATTTTTGTAATTATTTTTGACATTGACTTATCAACACTGTATTTTTCCTGAAAGGATTTCAATTTTTGAAACAACAGGCACAACCGTTTGTAAAACTCTCCATGTGGTCTGTCAAAAGGAAATCCAAATCCATTTCCATGATTTTTACCATCTAATGCCCAAAGCAGTAAAACATGACATAGCTGTTTTATGATTCGGCTGTCCTTTTCGCCAACCGGCAGATGCTTTGCCGTTTCTATAATCTCATTTATTTGAACAACATTGATATCGTCTGTTTTATCACTAAAATAATAGCGGAGCCGATAACGCAATTGAGGTGCAATACCATATTTTTTCAATTTATTCCGGATAATGGAGTACTCCTTTTCCAATAAATCTTTTCCTGTGTCTCTTAAAAAATGAAAATGACAGATATAATGTGGATTGTCGGGAAAGACTTCTGAAATGGCGCTCAAAAATGCTCGTCCCATATCGCTGCTTATAGCAAGTGGGTTGCCATATCGTTCTTTTATTTCTTTAAGAAATGGAACAACCTGCTCTTTGCTTTCGCTTGGGACTTTAACATTGGCAAGCACAAAATTACTGACTTCGTCAATTGCACTGATCAAATGGGGACTTGCTCCTTCACTTGTACCATCTATATGCAAAATGTAACCTCCATTCCGCTGTATCTGCATTTTTAGCTTTAATCCGGATTCCTGATGTAGGATTGACAAGTAAATTATAAATTTCCGAGCAAGATAAGCCACCTCAGAAGTTGATATATGTATGTTGCGGTTTTCTAACGCAGACATTGTTTCCTTGAGTGTATGGTGCTTTTGAAAGATCAACCGACCTGTAAATTCAAGTACATCATATCCTACATTTGAATATAGTGGCGCTATTTTTCCAAATTCTTCGGCAGAATAGACTGTATTACAATCAGGACAGTACATAAAAGTCCAGTGTGCTTTAAATTCACCGACATGAAGGCTGTAAATTTTCCTTGTATCAGTATAATGCACTTTCAGTTTCGTCTGGCATTCCGGACAAACCACCTTTGTCGTTTTGAAATAAATAACCGGTGGTTGTGTGAAAATGTTGGTGGTGCCAAGATTGTTTATGGTATCGTCCAATAGCTTGCGCAGCAAACAAACTACTTCAAATCCATCGTTTTTTTTTCAATCCCGTGCTTTTCAAAAAAATGGTTAGCTTGCAGTTCGCTGATTTTTATATTTTCTCTTCGTAGAATCCCAACCAAATATGACAGGCTGTCTTTTGGTCTTCTGATTTTCTCTATGAGCAGTCTTATTGCTATAATGCATGGTATATCATCCTCAATATATTGTGTTCGCAGGCTTGTGCATTTATTGAGTTGTGATTTATACAGCTGTTCATCAATGGAAAAATAAACATATTTCCCATGCAGTTTCTCCCTTTGTACTGTGGATTTAAGACATAGTTGATGAAGCAATGAATGTGAAGGGTATCCTATTAATTCTCCAATTGCTTCGGCGTGCAGCCCAATGGAAGACTGATTGATCAATTGCATTATTGTCTGTTTTAAATTTCCATGTTTTGAAAAACGTATATCGTTATGGCTCCAAAGACCATGAGAATCGAATTTCGGAATATGTGGCAAGGTATAGAACCTCCCATTTTTATTGTAACTGGTTATTGCCCCCGATTTCTTTAGCTTTCGCCGGATAGTTATCGCTGAAACCATCATGCGGTTTCCTAAGTTATTTATGGTCATAACTTTTTCGTAACCATAAATGGTTTTCAGATATTCCAATTCGATATTATTTTCCATGATAAAGTATGCTATATTGATTTTGCAAATATAGCATACTTTATCTTTATTTGCAAAATAAACAGTCATAAATGACGCTAAAACCCGATTTTTTTTTATTTTGCACCAAAAATAATCTTATTGGAAATAGCATACTTTATCAAAATGCCGTTAACAGTACAATCTATAAATCTAAGGGGATTTTGTTACAATAGGAAATTAGGGTTTAAATATATTTATTGCAAAAAGGAAAAGTGTGATTTTTTGGGCGGCTGAACCAGACTTTCCGTTCTACCAGGCTTGCATATTTTCACTTGTAACTTTAGCTTAAAAACACACCCCTGCCAACGCTAAGGCCCATCACACCCCCTCTCGGCCATCCCACAATCCTTGCC
>JAIORJ010000214.1 GCA_021108185.1 Methanococcoides sp.
GATGTCAGTGCATCAGACCTTCGAAAGTATTTAAATGAAAAGCTTTACGTGAAATAAATAGCAATTCACTTAGACATAAGTGGATATGCATAAAAATTTTTGGAAACCCGAGGCAATGATAAAATGGTGGAAGTTGAAAGAGTAAGACATTCTGATACTTCAGAGAGAGAGAAGATACGTGCTATGATCAAGGCACGTAAGGAGAAAGAAAAGACTACAGAGGTCGAGAACAAGGTGGTCGAGTGTCCGGAATGTGGCAGTCGTAGCCTTGAACAAGACTATGAGCGCGCGGAATTGGTCTGTGCTGACTGTGGTCTTGTTGTGGATGCCGAGTTTGTTGATGAAGGTCCGGAGTGGCGTGCTTTCGACCATGATCAGCGTATGAAGCGTTCTCGTGTTGGTGCACCTATGACCTACACGATCCACGACAAAGGTCTCTCTACTATGATCGACTGGAGGAATCGTGATTCTTATGGCAAATCAATTTCTTCCAAGAACCGTGCACAACTGTATAGGTTGAGAAAGTGGCAGCGTAGAATTAGGGTAAGCAATGCTACTGAAAGGAACCTTGCTTTTGCACTATCCGAACTTGATCGTATGGCATCTGCATTAGGTCTTCCACGTACTGTTCGTGAGACAGCTGCAGTGGTTTACAGAAAAGCGGTCGATAAGAACCTCATCCGTGGCAGGAGTATTGAAGGTGTTGCAGCGGCTGCGCTTTATGCAGCATGTCGCCAGTGCAGTGTACCTCGTACCCTTGACGAGATCGGAGAGGTTTCAAGGGTAAGCAGGAAAGAGATCGGAAGGACATACCGTTTCATCTCCCGTGAACTTTCGCTTAAACTGATGCCAACTTCACCTATTGATTACGTTCCAAGGTTCTGTTCAGGTCTGAACCTTAAAGGTGAGGTACAGTCAAGAGGTGTGGAGATCCTTCGTCAGGCATCTGAGAAAGAACTCACAAGCGGACGTGGTCCTACTGGTGTAGCGGCAGCAGCTATCTATATCGCTTCTATTCTGTGTGGCGAACGCAGGACTCAGCGTGAGGTTGCAGATGTTGCCGGAGTGACCGAGGTCACTATCCGTAACAGGTATAAGGAACTAGCAGAAGAATTGGATATCGAGATAATTCTCTGATATTGTTCAACGGGAACTGCAAAGGCGCTGATGTGGCCTTTGCGGTTCTATTTTTTTCTATATCGTCTTGCTTATATAGGACCATTGTATCACTATGCTCATGCTGGAACTTTTTAAGATGCTTTCCATTGGTTTTATCGTAGGACTTACTGGTGCTCTTGTACCGGGACCTATGCTTTTTGTAACCATTGATGGCACCCTGAAAAAAGGTTGGAGGGCAGGACCTGAAGTATTTCTCGGGCATGCGATAATTGAAACTGTGGTACTTGTTCTCATTCTTTTCGGACTCACAGCTCTTATCGGTGAGCAGGAGATGGCATTTATCTCAGTGGCCGGTGGGCTGGCACTGATGATTTTCGGCATAATGACCATCATGGGCGCAAAAAAGACATCGTATGATCCACAGTCTCAGGATAAAGTGGCATCGAACTCACTGGTCGCCGGCATTGTCACATCCGCTTCAAATCCTTACTTCTGGATCTGGTGGCTGGCAGCAGGAAGTGCTCTTGTACTTGAAAGTTATAAAATTGGAATGTTGGCGGTTGTATTCTTCATCATTGGTCACTGGCTCGCAGACCTTGGCTGGTTCACTGCCGTGTCGCTTTCCTTTAGCAGGGGCAGAGGGATGTTCTCCCAAAGGACATACAAGCAAATTCTTGTATCATGCGGGATATTCCTGATATTGTTCGGTGGCTGGTTCGCCATTGGATGAGGTATTTTGATCGTTAGGAGATATAGCTTTGAAACATCCGTGTATTTTGATCCCGAAGAATAAAGGTGAACCTGTTAGAAAGGTAATTCTGGAGCTTGACCTGCTCGATAAGGGTCTGAAAATAGTTTCGGTGGATGCTGATCTGTGCCTTCCGCTTTCCAGGATGCTCTCTTCTGAGGAGATGGCGCTTTTGCCAAAAGAAGCACGACAGGATGAGCGGGAGTTCGAGTCCCATGACAAGTTCCTGACGCTTGAGGATATTCTTGGTTTCACTCCTTCGTATGAGGTGGTGGGTGACATTGCACTCATCGAAGCTGATGAACCTGATGCTGAGAAGATCGGAAAGGCTCTTCTGGAGATCCATCGTCATGTAAAGACCGTGCTTGGTGCGATTTCAGCAGTTGAAGGCGAGTTCCGGACCCGCAGGTTCAAAGTGATAGCTGGGGATGGTCGTACCGATACTGTACACAAGGACCATGGCTGTAAATATCATGTTGATCTTTCACGCGCCTATTTTACTCCCCGGCTTTCTACTGAGCGCCAGCGCATTGTTTCACAGGTGGGTGAGAATGATGTGGTGGTGGATATGTTCGCAGGTGTCGGGCCTTATAGCATCCCTATTGCAAAAAAATGTAAGAGGGTAATTGCCATGGATAAGAATCCCGATGCAATTCATTTCCTGAAAGAGAACGTAATACTCAATTCTGTTGATAATATCGAGGTAATTGAAGGTGATGCCAATGAGATCGTAAGAAATTACGAAGGCATGGGCGATCATGTGATCATGAACCTCCCTCATAGTGCGGATGCTTTTCTTGATGCCGCTGTCCTTGCTACTGCTTCAGGTGGTGTTATCCACTATTATGGAATGACCCACGAAGACGACCTTTATGATAGTTCTCTCAAGCTGATCTCAAATGCTGCTGAGAAAGCAGGACGTGTTATAGAAGTTCTGGAATGCAGGACTGTGAGATCATATGCCCCACATCAGTATAATGTGTGTATCGAGGTCCGTGTTAGCTGATCTGGGCGAAATGGTTATATCATAAAATCCTTATTAGGTATAAGATTGAAGTGCCGTCGTGGCTTAGCGGTATAGCGGCTGATTCGTAATCAGCAGG
>JAIORJ010000074.1 GCA_021108185.1 Methanococcoides sp.
TGAACGCAGATTTTTGTTGTCGCATCTGCGTTTATTTGCGTTCATCAGAGGTTAGTTCTAATTAAATAGCATTAAATTTATATTTCAGGTGGAGCCCACCACCCTCGCAAACACTACCCAAACATCCTTCCTCACTTCACACCAAAAGACAGCCGGATTAATCGAAAAGCGCCTGCCAGTCCCCACACCACAAGTGCGGACGGAGCAGATCTGGACGGGCACCCGGGCAGAGTGGAGGCGAGAGGGGGGCGGCGGGAGAGCCGAAGATGGGGTGGGGGCTTGTTTTCATTATTTGGTTCACCGCAAAGGGCGCAAAGACCGCAAAGGATCCTACTGCCATGGCTTTGCATCCTTCGCGTTCTTTGCGGTGTAGTATTTCATAAATAATATATTTTAACAGCCGCCGGCAGCGAACAAACACAACTTCCATTCCGCACTCCGGGACCGCCGGATACCCATTCATCCACAAGGCTCCACAAAAGCGCCTGCCAGCCCCCGCACCACAAGGGCGGGTGGAGCAGATCGAGACGGGCACCCAGGCGGAGTGGAGGTGAGGGGGGGGCGGCAGGAAGAGCATCTTGAGAAAGGCTGTCTCCATTGGAAATGAAGGACTTCTATATAAAATTAGTTCCGTTATAAAGTTTCGAATTTTATCAACAGATTACCGGAAAAATCGAAAAGCTCCTGCCACCCCTTACACCACAAGGGCGGGCAGAACTGATCGGGATGGCACCCGAGCAGATTAAAGGCGAGAGGAGGGCGGCAGGAGAATTGAAGATTGGAAAGGATTGATATCATTTCAATATAACCACAAATAAACACAGATATTTTCGTATCCGCGTTCATTTTCATTCAGCAGCAGTTAATAATAGCCTGAATAATACACAATATATTTAACTACTCAATATGATTTTAAGAAGGTGAAAAAATTATGCATGTTACGATAAAAAAAGATTCTCCAAATTGTGATTGTGGAACTGCTTGGGTTTTGGAAGGTGATTGGTACAGATGTCCCAATTGCCAAGCATTTAGAGATAAAAATAATATATTGGCAATAGCTAAAAACGATGAATCAGAAAAAAAAACGTAATTGATAACTGCCCATAAAATTTTATTTTAATTCAACTCCCTTGAAATATAAAAATTTATTCATGAATATGAAAAAAGGGAGCTTTCCGCTTGCACCACCCACCCAAGCATTAATCCCCACTTCGCACAAAGACCGCCGAATCAAACGAAAAGCGCCTGCCAGCCCCCAACCTCAAGAGCGGGCGGAGCAGACCGAGATGGGCACCCGGGAGCGCCTCAAAATTGCGAAAATTTCATTCAAAAAGTTTTAATAATTTAAAAATAAGTATGAATGCTAAGGTTTCTTACTATAACCAGAAAGTATAATAATCTGTATGTTATATATTTATGCAAAGTTTGTTTAAATATTGAATTATATCTTTCAAAAAGGGGATTTTAAATATGGAAAACAATTTTATCAATACATGGAAGGATATTGTTAAGCATCCAAACGACTTTTTCAGGAATATGCCTGTTTCTGGTGGATACCGTGACCCATTAATATTTGCAGTTGTAAACTACGTAATAGCTGCAATTTTGACCACTGCAGGTAATTTGATTAATTTAAGAACACTTGCAGAATCGGAAGTTATGCCTGGATTTATGGTTTCCATGTCATACGGGATGGCTCTTTTTAATTTAGTCACTGCCCCCATATTTAATATAATTAGTTTATTCATTGGAGCTGGGATTCTATTTATATGCTTTAAAATAATGAGTGGCTCCGGAACATATGAGGGTACTGTTAGGATAGTGGCATATACCAGCATTGTTTCAGTAATTTTAGGAATAATTGGAATTATTATTATATTGATTATTCCCTCTCCACCAATGGAACAATTTATGCAGGCTACTCCTGATATGGCTGAAATCATGGAATACATGCAGTATGCAATTTATGGTATTGTTTTAATGTTGATAGTATTTGCATATAATGTATTTTTACTAGGGTTAGGGGGAAAATACGTACACGGGCTAAGCTTGATACGCTCATTAATTGGTGTACTTTTACCAGTTATAGCATTAGGACTTCTGTTTGCTGTAATGATCATTATTAGCGCTACACAATCATCAATTTGATGAATAAATTGGCACCAGTCTAAAAGACCGCTGGAATAATCGAAAAGCGCCTGCCAGCCCCCACACCACAAGGGCAGTTGGAGCAGATCAGGACGGGCACCCGGGCAGAGTGAAGGCGAGAGGGGGGGGCGGTGGGAGAGAAGAAGAAGGGATGTGGGGCTGGAATCAGTTCAATAATAACCGCAGAGTTCGCTGAGGTACGCAGAGATGGCTAAAAATGCTCTGCGCACTCCGGTCATCGGCGGTTCAAAGTTCAAACAAATCCACAAGGTTGGCTGCCACCTACCGCCCTGGCGGGCTGCGGTGGCAGAGGTAATGGCAGTTATACATATCTCTTATTATATATTTTAACAGCCTCCTGCAGCGAACAAACACAACTTCCATTCCGCACCCCGGACCGCCGAATACCCATGCATCAACGCGGCACCACAAAAGCGCCTGCCAGCCCTCACACCACAGGGGCGGATGCAGCAGACCAGGACGGGCACCCGGGCTAAGTGAAGGCGAGAGGGGGGGCGGCAGGAGAGCCGAAGAGGGGACGGGGGCTGGAATCATTTCAATACTAACCGCAGAGTTCGCTGAGGTACGCAGAGAAGGCTAAAAATGCTCGGCGCACTCCGGTCATCGGCGGTTCAAAGTTCAAACAAATCCACAAGGTTGGCTGCCACCTACCGCCCTGACGGGCTGCGATGGCAGAGGTAATGGCAGTTATACATTTCTCTTATTATATATTTTAACAGCCGCCGGCAGCGAACAAACACAACTTCCATTCCGCACCCCGGACCGCCGAATACCCATGCATCAACGCGGCACCACAAA
>JAIORJ010000065.1 GCA_021108185.1 Methanococcoides sp.
AGCAGACTTGGGTGCAACTGATGATTCTCCAATCTTCGTAACTCATCTAAACAAAATCAACTTAACTCATATCGAGCTAAAGTACACTTGGTTGGCATCTCAAGATACTACTGTGATTCATAATGGCGAATCATTCGGTGTGTTCGAAACAAAATCTGTAACTACCAACGCAATTCGATTAGTCAATGAAGAAAATGTATTGTTAACAAGAGATAGCATAGTACCTCTGGCTGATAAGCTGATGTTTGAGGTTGAGAATACTCCAACTGTACAATATAGCTTAATGTGTCAATACCAAACAGATACGGTTCTAAAGGGAGATATTTCTTACAATAACACAATTAATACAGTATCTTTTGACCCTGTTTCCAACTTGTTGTATGACACAACTTATAATTCATACATTACAACTGGTGCAGAGGATTTGGCAGGCAACGGTTTAAGTGAAGATTATATTTGGTCCTTCAAGACGATAGATTATCCAGTAGTTGATACGAATCCACCAATAATTACAGATGTGAATGGTACAGTTACTTCGACTACAGCAACAATAACATGGAATACTACTGGATATTCCAGCAATAGCACGGTAAGATATAATGAATCTGGAAATTTAACTATTCTTGAAGTAATCAATACAGAATATTTTGAATCACATGCTATCCACCTTGATTTCTTAAAAGCCAACACAACTTATTATTACTACATTGTCAGCACCGACCAGGCAGGAAATACTAATGAAAGCAGCATACATACTTTTACTACTCTGACTGTGCCGGTAGTAACTATTCACTCACCGCCTTCTATAACCAATGACAGTACTCCGCTACTTAACGCGACCTTTGATCGAATAGTCACATCAGCATGGTATGTTTTGGATGGAGCTGCAAGCAGTGGGGAATCGAACATAGATTATTTGACTATCACATTGCCTGAACTATCTGATGGTCCACATCGTGTTGTGGTTGACGCAATTGATTACGAAGGTGATTATATGGGAAATATTGGTACAGCAATACAAAATTTCATTGTAGATACAAGATTACCCACAGCTATTATTACAGAACCATTTGAACGGGCATACGTAAATGGAACCATCAACATTGTCGGAACAGCGAATGATACGAATTTCAAGAATCATTCGGTAGAATGGAAGAACACATCAATTGATTGGACAGAGATACATAACTCGACCGTGTTTGTATCAGATGGAACACTTGCTACATGGGACACGACCACTATGGAAGACGGTAACTACTTGATCAGGTTAACCGTCAGAGATAATGCATCAAATTTCAATATGACCCCTGTTAATGTCACAATCGATAACACCCCACCAAATGTAACAATTAATTCCCCGGCTAACAGTTCTATTGTAAATTCGCCAAATATTACAATACTTGGGAACGTAACCGACGATTTCGGAATTAAATGTTTTTTTTTAAGACATGAATGTCAAGGAAGAGGAAGTGTTGGTGGAGTATGTGGTGTACCCCCCTACCCCACAAATATCACCATTAATCAAATAGTGTCATTATGTGAAGGATGGAACTTACTCTCATTTGATTATATTGACGTTGCAGGAAACTTTGGTAATGCATCCATAGTTCTTACTCTTGATACAACTCCACCTACAATAATATCAGTCACTCTAAACGATACTATTATCCAGACCGGTGCACCAATCGAAGTAACTGTAAACGCCACTGATGACAAAGGAATTGCTACCGTTACAGCTAATGGAACTTTGCTTACACTCATTGAAGGGGATTATTATGTTGGTACAATCACAGCAGGTACTATTCCTATCACCGTTATCGCAACCGACGAAGCAGGCAATCTGGCTGAAGATACATCAGCTGCCTACACCATCGACGATACTGAACCAGAATTAATTTTAGAGTTAATTACTGAAGGAAATATTAGTACCCTATATATTAATAGTTCAGAACCACTTTCGAACTGTACTGTTAATAAAGTAAAGTGTACTAATTCCAGCTCCAAGAATTGGTCAGAAATCTTGAATAATTCCGGAGAATATAACATCAGTGCAACAGATCTTGCAGGTAATGAAGCTCTGCGTAATTTAACTCTGGAAATCGGAAAAATTGGATCGACAAGCAATAACCAAACAAATTATACTATCAGAAATGTAACACTTAATATAACCACCACTCTGAACGTTTCACAAGAATTCAACATCACTATCTGTGAATACGATGAAAATCCAGTTGGTTCCTTAGAGACAACAACGATATCATTGTTGGGAATCAATAAATTTGTTCAGATAAAAGTTGATCCCGATTTGAATGACAGCACTAAAACGGTAAGGATATCTATAAGTTACAGTGGGGCTGACCTTACGGAAATTGATAAAGACTCCTTAAAGTTATATGTTTGGAATGTCAGCATTAAGAAATGGGAAGAATTAGAACCAGGCGGAATAGATAAAGTCAAAACGATTGTTTGGGGTGAACTCAATCATCTCAGCCTCTTTAGCATACTTGGTGAAGAACCCGACGAATATGTGCCTCCTGGCAATGGCGGCGGCGGTAGCAGTGGCGGCGGTTCCTCTGGAGAAGATTTCTATAACATTGTCTTATCAGAAACCGACAGGCAGAGCGTATTCAAGAACTCAGACGTTTCATACAGTTTCGATCTGGAAGACAACATAGTCAGGCATATTAATTTCACAACCCTGAATAGCGCCGGTACAATAGCTGCCAAAGTTGAGATATTGAATAACACCTCTACGCTGGTGAGCACACTACCGCCTCATGAAGTATTTAAAAACCTGAACATATGGGTCGGGAACGCTGGATGGGGAACAAAGAGGAATATTGCCGATGCCACTGTTGTTTTCACAGTAGATAAATCATGGATCACTGAAAACAATATCGATGAATCATCAATAGCCCTCTATCGTTACAGCGATGATACA
>JAIORJ010000199.1 GCA_021108185.1 Methanococcoides sp.
CTGTCTGATTAAAATTTCTTTTCCTGGCGCTTCTTGGTGACTCAATAATGGGCGACTCCCTTATTATTCTAAAAAGCATAAATACCAATTGCTTGAATAAGCTATTTGCTTATTTATGGATGTCCCGCACTTCTCCGCACTTCTGTTGAATTCACCTCTTTCCTTTTTGAAGCAGGAGTTGTATGGCTTTGCGGATGTGTTTGGGGCGGGTCCGCCGCAATTCCGACCATCTCAGGTGCGAAAGGATGGGTTTGATCGTATGAATGCGGAATTCTTCGCGCCCGTATCGTTTTGGCGTAACGCCCCGAGCCAGGAAACGATTGACCTTGCGAAGACAGTGATATCCCCATCCGGATTTCTCGATACAAACCGTCTTGCCATCGTCGAATATTGGGATCTGTTGAACGTCCTGAATGCCGTTGAGGTCGAATTCTGCAACGAGAACGCATCCGGTCCGCTCGAAGCGACTCCAGGTAAGGTAACTACCGTCCGTCCAGTACACGTTGTTGGCCATGAAGTTTCCCAACGAGTAGGCGATGGAAGATCCCCGATAAATCTCCATGCCCTGGAGCACGTGCGGATGGTGCCCCAAAACCATGGAGGCACCGGCATCCACGAAAGCACGGGCTTGCTTGATCTGTTCCAGCGAGGGAACCCTGAAGCGTTCCTCGCCCCAGTGGGGTGAGACGATCACGTGATCTACTTTATAGCGAAGGTCTTTGATAATGCGGCAGACCCTTCCGGTATCGAGAGGTGCAACGCCGCTTGTCGATTCACCTGCAAAGCGGAGCGGACCACTCGATTTGTCTACCACGCCAAGAAAGGCCAGCGTTACTCCGTGAGCCTTCACGACCGCCGGCTGAAACGCCTCAGCAATATTGAGGCCCGCGCCGCACCACGGGATTCCCAGATCTGTCAACACGCCGCTCAGACGGTGGAAGCCCTCATCCAGACAATCGAACGTGTGGTTATTACCCAGCGTGACGACGTTAATGCCGGCATTTCGCAGGGACTGTATCTGCTTTTCAGTCGACACGACGCGCGGTTCAGTTGGGACCGTTTCACAGCCAGCCAATGTGCACTCGAGATTGGCGAAGACAATATCGCATGACGCGAATAGTTCCAGCACGCCATCCGAAAGCGCCTCCAATCCTCGTCCAGGGCCAGCACTGCCCGGTTTGGCAGTGAGCAGAAGGTCACCAACAGCAGCAAAACGGATTTTTCTGGGTTTGGGAGTGGTCATATCGCTGGTTCGCTTTGCAGAAAGAATTCACTATTTGCGGATAGAGCATGTGTTGGGCGGCGGATCCAGGCCCCCAACACGCCTCCGAGGGCGAAACAGTATATATCTGTTACCGATGGCGTTCTGGACGGGAGGAATATCTGCCCTCCCTCCAGCAACAACCCCAAGGCTCCTGCGAATATAGCCGCAAGAGCAATTCTGGTACCGGCACCCTCGAACCACCCAAACCGCAAGCGCAAAAGGTACACCAAAATTCCCTGAAGAAACACGCTTTGCACAAACAGTCTTACATGATTGAGCTTTGCCCCCATCGCGTAGTGATAGAACGGAAGCAGTTCGACCGGCGAGGGCACCTCTTTACGAAATAGCTCCGGGTCCCAGACAAAGTTGAACGGTATCCACCAAAGGTAGAACAGGTACGTCAGAAGCGCCGCAATCGCTAAACCCAGCTTCCTGTGCGTGGCCACCCTGCTCGCGAAAAACGCACCAACCGAAACTGCCACGAAGCAGCCGGACCAACTGGTCAACACATTTGCCATGTTGATCGTACGGGAGACGATCATTGGTTTTGCAAGCTCCAGGCTCAGCGCAAAACATGCTGCCACGGCAGCAGCGCGGATCCATCGCTTCAGACCTGGCTTTTGTCCTCCCCAGGCAGCAAGCAGCATGGTCAACACTGCATAAACCAACACTCTCGTAACCACCCACCAATGCCACGGATGCAACGCGAGCCCGCCCACTATATCGAAATGCGAACGTTTCAGACTATGCCATACCTGCTTAAGCAGAATCGTGGGTATGTATGGGGCCAGGGCATCCGCCGATAGCAAACCCATGAGCGCCAACGTCGCGATATCGACTGGTCGGGTGTTCCAGCATCTTCGAAGCCATTGGATTCCGCCAACCCACAGCCCCTTCCCACAGATGGCTCCCGCGGTCGCGCCGGAGCATCCACTGATTGTGTTCAACAACCAGTCGGCAGCACTTGATGTACGGGAGTGCGTGGTAATCTGCGCCAGTTCCACACAGGCGCTCACAGTTGAACAGATCAATACTGCGATCATCAGTGACAGATAGACCCTGACACCACCGAGCCGACAGCGTACCGTGATGAGCCACCCCAGGGGGACGTACAGCGCCAGGTTGCTCACAACATCCGATCCGCTGATTCGTGCACTGGGATCGATTGGCCAGCCGCTCCAGAAACGGTGGATTTTGTGTCCAATATGTTCGCCGAGGGCGAAATCGAATGGCATGAGACTGGCGTAGACAAGCATGACGCCATATAACATGCCCAAAATGGTCAATAATCTGAGCTTCATAATCCACCGGTAGGTTGCACATTGAGACCTTTGAAAAACGCCTCTTTTGCCTAATTTCGGCGTTGCGTTTCCAGCTCGTGTAGTTTAGGCTTTGAATGTCTTTCATCGAAAGACTCCCTCTTGAGCCTTAATCGCTTCACATTTGGGAGGCTTTCTTTAGTTTAATCTCGAATAGAGACCTTTGAAAAATATTCAATTTTGTTCAAGTTCAAGGAAGGCGAAAATTTTAAATGCAGGAATACATT
>JAIORJ010000155.1 GCA_021108185.1 Methanococcoides sp.
AGACGGCAGATGGTCTGCTGGAATCGATGGCCGGGCTACGAATGCAGCATTAACCTCTAAAGATATAGATTTGGATGGCAAAACAAGCACTACAATTACCTTCTCCTGGTATATTGAAAGTGGCCTCGACAAAGGAGAATACCTTGCATTCGATGTGTCCACAGATGGAGGAGCTACCTGGACTGAAAAGGCAATATTAAGAGGAAATGTTGACACTGAAAATACCTGGCACGAAGAAAGCATTGAAGTAAACGACATAGACAACCTCAAGATCCAGTTCAGAGGAAAGATGTCTAATTCGCGGGAAGATGCATTCGTTGATATGGTTAGGGTAGTAGCAAAATAAGCAATCTGCCGTTAAATGAAGATGAAATTAAATGGTGTCCGATCTGGACACCAAAATTATTTTTGGAGTTTGAGTTAGATTCTTTTTTGAATTAACCACATACAAATGTATCATATGATGGTATTTATACGAGTTTGGACTGAAATTAGCGAACGATTGTATTTGTGAATGGACCAGTTCTGGAAAAGTTTACAGATCAAACATGTTCGGGTTCAGCCTTTACGTATACTTTTTCCCCTTTGTACTTGATCAGAAGTATCCTATGATATGGTATCATGGTATCTGGAAAAAGCGTGAAGAATAAGTGTCCAATACCTACGATATCCTCTCCTGAAACAGTTTTTGTATTTCCAGGCACACCCCTGTGGATATACTCGATGCTACATTCGCTTATATCCATGCCATCCCTCCATTTCAATTCATTGAATATGTCCCTCGGACGTTTTGATTTTATTTCATCATCCATAAAATACCTTCCAGAAGGTCTAATATGTAGATAGTAAAAATAATCCAATACAGATCCCCACGATCTGTTGAATTCCCATCCGTAGCTCCTCAATATTAGTTAGGCTACTTTTAAAATAAATAGTTATTGAAACTGTTTTCCCATCACTTCAAACCATTTAACAGAACAATAATGCATTACTTTGAACATACTGAACATACTCCATGTATTAGATTTTCGTAGTAGAAAATGTGCAATTTCAGGAAATATACTTACATATTTTCGGGCGGGATCTGTAGCATTGACGATCTTGCGGATCATCTGAACAATGAACAAAGGTATTTTCATCACCTTAACGTAGAAATCATTAACATTGAAAAAAAGGTAGTGGGTGCAAAATATTGCAATCCACTATTTTATTATGCTTTAAGTGCAAGCAGTGAAAGACCCAGTTTCTTTTCCAGATCCTTTACTTCTTTAGCAGCGTCTTCATTTAAGTCTGCATACACGATTTTATCATCTGAAAAAGCAATTAAGGTTATACCTAATTTGCTTTCTAGATCAGTGATAGCTTTCAGATTTTCGGTGTCTATTTTTGAATAACTCCACATTTTTAAAACCCCCAATAGAATATACATTCGATTAGCTAATATATGTTGTCTCTGAAAATCCCATATATATAATTAATATTGGATATATTATTGACATAACCAGTAGTCAGAATATTTACATCGATACTCTTATTTTCTCATAGAACAAAGATTATGTTAGGGAAATTTGAAGGAAACGCACGTTTAGTATTTATTTCCTTAAACCGGTTTTCATGGATGGATCTATGATGGTATTGTCTGGTGAAATGGAATTTCGGCTCATAGCATTTGATTCAATGGGTGCCAAATCATCATGCACTCTTGTGAAAACCCCTGACACCAGCATACTTATCGATCCCGGAGCTGCGATCATGCAAAAGAATTTTCCGCTGCAAGATCCTGAAAAACAATTCTACCTACAAAGCGCCATAAAACAGATCAAAGAAGAAATGAAAAAGGCAGAACACATCGTTCTCAGCCACTATCACTTTGATCATTATATGATAGATGAAGAATCATGTGAGATATATCTCAATAGTGATATGTGGATCAAGGATCCGAACCGTTGGATAAACAATTCACAGTGGGAGCGTTCCCGGGATTTCCTACAATTGATGAGTAAGGTCAATAAAACTGATCTCAAACACTCTCCACCAGGACAAAAACAATACAAAGATCCAATAGAATGTTTACCCATAGCTTTTTCCAAATATCTCGGAAATTATCAGGAACGAAGGGGAGAACTAATATCAAACTGGAGAAAACGATTTTAGAAGATGCAGGAGCACTGGTCCTCTGGGAGATGGGTGGAGCCGGTATCTTCCAGCATGCATTTTTCAGATGGATCAGGATTTGAAGTTGGTGGTACCAGCGTACGTTTCAGCCGTCCCCTTTTCCATGGAATAGAATATTCTGCAATGGGATGGGTCATCGCCACCATCATAGAATACGAGGGTAAAAAATTAATTCATACATCGGATCTGCAGGGACCAAACATTGAGGACCATGCACAATGGATCATTGAAGAAGATCCGGATATATTGATACTGGATGGTCCGGCAACCTACCTTTTAGGTCATCTTCTCAGCAGGACAAACCTTGATCGGGCCATAAATAACCTCATCAGGATCATCAGGGAAAGTGCTCCATATCTCATTATATACGACCACCATCTTTTGAGAGATCCGCTTTACAGAGAGCATACTGCAAAGGTATGGGAGACAGCAGATGATATGCATGTCAGGATAATGACAGCTGCTGAATACAATGGACTTGTTCCTGTTGTTTTGAGATCAGGGGACGGTAATGTATGATTCGAAAGAAGGGCACATCATCAAATTCCAGAGGATACTCACAAAATTATCTTTGAGATTTTAGTGGTTTGCTTTATATTACGTGAACTTC
>JAIORJ010000189.1 GCA_021108185.1 Methanococcoides sp.
ATGGTTTTGAGAATCTGACAAAAATGGAAAAGGAATTTGTAGTTTGAACATTTACCCTATTATCAAAAGCTGGTGCACACATATGGATGAGAAAATTGAGGATATTGAAACGATTATCGGTAAATACATGCAGGCAGGAGAGATTCTCTCAACTGTGAGAAGTGAGGCAAAAGAGAAGGTAAAGATAGGCACGACCCTTCTGGAAGTTGCTGATTTTGTTGAGCAGCGAACCATCGAACTTGGAGGATTGCCTGCATTCCCATGTAACATTTCAAGAAATGATGAAGCTGCCCATGCCACTCCATTGATAGGAGATGAAACGGTCTTTGCAGAGGATGTGGTAAAACTTGACCTTGGTGTGCATATTGACGGGTATATTGCAGATTCGGCCATTACGGTCGACCTTACGAATGAGAACTCCGATCTCGTGAAGGCTTCCGAAGCTGCGCTATATGCAGCCATTGATATAATCAAAGGCGGGATCAATACTGCAGAGATAGGGGCTGTCATCGAGGATACGATCACAGGACACGGGTTCAAACCCATTGCAAACCTTACAGGCCATGGTGTCGGCCAATATCTCGCACATGTACCACCCAGCATTCCAAATCGCCATATTGGCCAAGGGGTGACGATCAAAACAGGAGATATCTTTGCAATAGAGCCTTTTGCGACCGACGGTGCAGGAAAGGTGGCAGATGGGACCCTGACAGAGATCTTCCAGGTAATTGGACACAAACCTATACGTTTGCCTGCGGTCAGAAAAGTTCTCAAGGAACTGGAGCAGTACAGAACTTTACCTTTTGCCAAAAGGTGGCTCAAGTCGGATAAGCTCGATTATTCATTGATGCAACTTGAGAAAGCAGGCATTCTCACATCCTACCCGGTACTCAAGGATGTTGGTGGCGGGCTGGTATCACAGGCAGAACATACGGTCATCGTCACTGACGATGGTTGTAAAGTGATAACCAAGTAAGGATAGGATAGAATGCGGTATATCCCGACATTGTTGCTGGCATTGCTCACCGTAGCCATGATAGCATCCCCCTCATCTGCGTTCGAATGGAAGAACACCATTGTCCTAGAAGAAGATGGGATGTCATGGAGCTATGAAGAGAATTATTCCGGTGAAGATGTCGGAGCATTTCGTTCTTATGCGGACAAGAACGTTGGGAATGGGGATGGATATATCAGTGCATGGGAACTCATGAAGCTGGACCACCGTATACGCAGTAGGCTTTATGGTTCACTTGGAAAGGAACTGGATGTGATGTTCGACAATTCTGCAAAGAATGTAAACGTTTTTGAGGTGGATGCAGAAATATCCAGAAGTGTCCTGGGAAGTACTGACAAGACCGATAGTATCAATAACAGATATTTTGTCACATACACTTTTGAGAAGGATATTTTCGAGCTGGGAGATAGTGTGAGCTTTGATGGAGAAGCAAATACTGACCTGACCATCACAATGCCTGCAGGAATGGAAGTAATTGCCACCGAAGGCATTGATAGTCGATTTGTTGAAACAATTGACAATCGTACAGTGATCAGTGGTCATTTTGGAATTGAAGGTTTGGCAACGGTTGAGTTTAGCAGGAAAGACTAATGAACGGATGCATTCGGACAGCTTCCACCATCAGCTCTTGTTAATCGACTATCCTATCAAAACATTAATCTAAATTGAAATTGTTTTTTCAATCATGATCATAGAACAGATACCACTTGAAAATGGTACGGCCATTGGCCTTAAGTTCGACATGGGGAATGCTCCACTACTTGTTATAAAGGCTGACAAGGGATTTGTGATGTGCGGATACCTTGACACTGAGATAGCAGAAAGGTTGGGCGATGTTGCCGCCAAGGTAAGGGGCGTTAACGAGCTTGAAGACGTACTGCATGCCGAAGTGATCGATGTCACAGGGCATGCAAAGGCACTTGGTGTTAAACCCGGCATGAAGGGACATGAAGCCCTTGAGCTGATGTTCTAAAAGTTCCCATGTTGTACGCTTTTGAACTGTCAGGGGAACACGAGGACCTGCCACGCGCAGAGGTTCTCGCCTGCCTTGACCTTGTAGAGTTGGAATATAGAGAGAGTGAATACTTTGAGCACTGCCTTGTTGTGGATATTGAAGGTGAACCACAGGAAGTATTACATAAGCTGAGGGAGGTGGCAAAAAGGATAGCAATGACACACCACATCCTGAAGGTCATAGATGTCTGCCCCACAGAGATAGAAAGCATAGTTGAGGTCGCGGAAGGATGTGATATTTCTGAGCACCTCAATGAAGGGCAGAAGTATGTGGTGCGGGCAAAACGTGTCAGGCACAATACGACCATCAAATGTGTTGATATCGAAAGACGTGTCGGGGGAGCCATCTACAGGAAGGGGTTCAATGCAGACCTAAAGGACCCTGATGTGGAATTCCGAGCCATCCTTTCTGAAAAATGTGTTTTGGGCAGTATTATCGCTTCAGTGGACAGAAGTGCTTACGAAGAACGGGCACCGCATAAGAAGCCATTCTTTTACCCCGGGGTCTTGCGTCCACGTGTTGCGCGGGCTCTTGTGAACATGGCATTGATAAAAGAGGGAGATGTTGTATTCGATCCGTTCTGCGGAACAGCGGGGATACTCGTTGAAGCAGGCCTTGTGGGAGCTACTGTGCTCGGGCTGGAAGTTCGTTACAAGATAGCTGTTGGGGCAGACATGAACCTTCGGCACTTCAATGCAGACCAGACCATGATGATGGGAGATGCCTGTAAAGTCCCCCTTGTGGATGAGTCAG
>JAIORJ010000205.1 GCA_021108185.1 Methanococcoides sp.
CATGGCAAACCAGGAGGAACCCTTGAGGTCTGTTATCTTGAACAACTATCGGAAAAAGATAAGAAATCTTTCCTTAAGGAAGAAAAAGAGCTTATCAATGTTATTGCGGAAAGGCTCGGGAGAATTATAGAGCGCAAAAAAACCGAGGAAGCATTGCGTGAGAGCGAAAAAAGGTTCCGTGACCTGGTTGAAAATTCACTGACCGGCATTTTTATTCTACAAGGCTCAGAAATTGTTTATAATAATCCTGAACAGAAAAGACATTTCAGTCGCCTTTCACGTTCTTTCAAGCTTATGGACTTCAAAGCCATACATCCTGATGATGTTGAGATGGTCAAACAAAACTATCAAAAAATAGTTGCAGGGGAAGTGCGGACTCTTGATATAAACTTCAGATTTTATCCCCTTGGAAAATCAGATAATAAGCTCGATAGAAAATGGGTATACTGCAGAATCAGTCTTATAGAATATTCAGGAAAAGAAGCAATATTGTTCAATATGATGGACTTTACTCGATCCAAGGAATTGGAACGTCTTTTAAAAATAAAGGATAAAATGACTTCTCTAGGGCGTGTTACTGCAGGCATTGCCCATGAAATAAGAAACCCGCTTTCAGGTATCAATATTTATTTAAACACGCTGGAAAAAATCTATGACAAAACAGACAGCCCTGAAAAGGTTAACACAATAATAGGTCAGCTAAAATCAGCCTCAAATAAAATTGAATCTGTAATTAAAAGAGTCATGGATTTTTCCAAACCCAGTGAACCAAGGCTGGTACTGTCGAAAATCAATCATCCCGTTGAAGAGGCAATAAATCTATCCTCTGTAACCTTTCAAAAAAGCGATATTAAAATCGAAAAAACCTTATCCGAAAATCTGCCGACTTGCTATATTGATCAACATTTTATCGAACAGGTAATTTTAAACCTGATGACCAATGCCGCTGAAGCAATGAAAAATATGGATGGAAACAAAAAAATAGTAATAAAAACATACATGGAAGATAATCGTATTTTTATAAATGTTGCAGACTCAGGACCGGGTGTGCCTTCCAGCCTTAAAGACAGAATATTTGATCCATTTTTTACTACTAAAAACGACAGCTCCGGAATTGGGCTCAGCATTTGCCACAGAATAATTACAGACCACGGTGGATCTCTGGGTGTGTTTGACAGTAAATGGGGCGGGGCTGAATTTAAGATTGAGCTCCCGCTGGAAAGAAGAAAAAAACAGAGATGATTTCATACTCCATATTCATAATCGACGACGAGCCGGTCATAAGGGAAGGAATAACCATGGCCCTTGGGTCTGACTACCAGGTAAATGCATTTCCCTCAGCCGAAAAAGCAATCAAGGCCATTAAAAGCAGCCCGCCGGACCTTATTATTCTTGATATCAAACTGCCGGGCATTAATGGCATTCAAGCTTTATGCGAAATCAAAAAGCTTTGCCAGGAAATTCTGGTAATAATGATAACTGCCTATGAAGATATCAAAACTGTAATCTCTGCCATGAAACTTGGGGCCTATGATTATGTGGTGAAACCCATTCACATGGACGAATTAGAAATAATTATCAGCAATGCACTTGAAACTATCAGACTTAGAAAAGAAGTTAAAGCTCTTCAGGATAAATATTTAAAGGAAAACCTTCCTTGTTTCATAGGAGAAAGCAACGCGATTGAGGATGTGGTAGAGTTTATAGAAACGGTGGCGAAAAGCCCGGACACCCCCATTCTTATTTTGGGAGAGACAGGTACGGGCAAAGAATTAATTGCCGGCGCCATACATGCCAGAAGCCCCAACTTCAATGGCCCCTTGATTACCGTAAATTGTGCGGCCATTCCAAAAGAACTTATTGAAAGCGAGTTGTTTGGTTATGAAAAAGGAGCGTTTAGCGGAGCTAACATATCCGGCAAAAAGGGATTAATTGAAGAAGCAGAGCACGGCACCTTGTTCCTCGACGAAGTGGGTGACCTGAGCCTGGACGCCCAGGCAAAACTTCTCCGTTTTCTTGAATATGGCGAATTTTACAGAATAGGCAGTACAAAAAAACTTAAAATTAAAACAAGAGTGGTCTCCGCCACAAACAAAGACTTAAAAAAACTGATAGACAATGGCCTGCTTAGAAAAGACCTCTATTTCCGGCTGGGAGTTATCAAGGTGCGGATTCCCTCGCTGAAGGAACGCCGCAGAGATATTATTCCTCTTGCCAAGCATTTCTTATACGAATTCAGCAAAAAATTCGACAAAACATTTACCAGTATTGATTCAGAAGCTGAAACAGCCTTGAAGGGATACAACTGGGCAGGCAATGTACGTGAGCTGAAAAATCTTGTTGAAAGAGGGGTGCTTACCGGAAAGGGGCCAGACCTAACACTCCAGGATCTTGGAATAGAATGGGTTAATAGTGGAGAAATTAACAAACCAGACAGAAATATACCATACTTTCCAGCGCTTACACCTGCCGGCATTGATCTTTCATCTGTTCAAGAATCTTTAGAAAAATTCTATATCGAAGAAGCGCTCAAGCTGACTGGAGACAACGAAAGCAAAGCAGCAAAACTCCTGAACATAAACTATCACACCTTCCGTTACCGAAGAAATAAACGTAGCCGTTCACGGCTTGAAACTTGAAATTGGAAAGTAGAAATTAGAAATTGGGAAGAACAGTACAAAAGCATGAAGGCCAAATTTCCAAT
>JAIORJ010000063.1 GCA_021108185.1 Methanococcoides sp.
CGCAGGCTTGCCCATCACAAGGATCGATACCCAACTGGCAATCCAGCAGCGGATCGCAGGCTTCTGCCCCGTTACAAAAGAGGCCATCATCGCATAACCCGTCATCGGGTGTGTTATCGCAGGTGTCGGTTGTTTCATTGCACGAATCATTGGTACAGGCGATACTGTCATCGCAATCCGGCGGTGTGCCGGCCTGACAGACACTGCCGACACAAGTCTCCGCACCATTGCAGTAAAGCCCGTCATCACAGTCACCGTCTCCGAGGCAGTCCACGCACGCATCCCCTGCCTCGGCACAGACTTGCCCCGGACAAGGATCGCTGCCGGCCTGACAGATCCCGCTTACGCAGGTTTCCGCACCATTGCAAAACAGGCCGTCGTCACAGTCGCTGTTATCGTAACAGGACTGGCTCTCGATAAAGAGAAAGATGGCGCTCAAAGCGCCCCAGTTGTTATCTGCATCCTGCCCGCGGACGAAGATGATATGCTGTCCTTCACTCAATTCTGTGGTATCGATAGCGGCTTCAACAGCTTCTATTGTATTGTCGAAGCTTCCATCCAATGGGGACATGGGGATTGCTACCGGCGCAGGATCTGTAAGAATAAATTTACACAACGGGACTTTACAACATACTACGGAAGTTTGCGGGAAATGAGAAGTAACATGGAGGTAATATGTTACCTATTCGTTACGTAACAAGCAGGTTTTACTTGTTACTGCCTTGAGCAAAGCAAGGATATCTCCTGATGAGTTCTTCCAAACCGCATCCTGAAACGGCAACCCCGGGGAGCCAAAGCACGCGGTTTTCCCCTCAGGCCATCCGGGAAGAGTTGGAACGGATTATATCGAGCCCCAAATTCTCCGAGGGACTTTAGGGACGTACATTAGTTTATAAGTTACTGTTAAGCTTTTAACGAGTAATTGTTTGGAAGTAGCGCCCAGGAAAAACAGGCTGTTTGGGTTTTACGTAAATATCCTTTTGCGTTCTATACCTCTGGCAATAATATGATGAAGCGCACCCGGCGCATCTATTCTTGATTGGCGTGGCATGCAAAGCAGATATCATAGTTTAAGTACTCCGTTAACTTATAAACTAATGTACGTCCCTTATGTTGCCCCAGTTTTCCGGCACCCACAGCCGCCAACGAGTAATAAGTTTGTTATTACTGAGCGTTGGGTCAAGCTTTGTGTTGCCTGCTGTAAGCCTTAATCGACATTTATCTATAGTTTCCGTTTCATCAGGGGCAATCATTTTCAGTAAAAAGCCAAGGCGTTTAAATACAGCGCCATTTCCTAACCGTTGTGCATATTCAATTAACTGTTCCAGGTTCTTATTTTCTGAACGTAAATAATTGATAAACATATCTTTGACAGAACGTATTCCACCGCCAAAAACAGGATTGCTCAGCATATCAAGTATAGTACGTGTGGGATCAGATACTGGAATTTTTACCTGTCCCCTCCATACAGGTTTGAGGCCGAACATGGCTTTTTCAGCGACTGTGCGCAACATGAAGCCTGTTCCTTTTATTTTCGGGCTGCGATCCCTTGGTTTTTGAACAGTCATAACCACAACCGTGCTGAAAATCTGTTCAGTAAGATCCAGATATTCTGCAGCGCTCCACCCGCCAATATAACACGGTGCAAAAAGACGCTCAGCAATCAACCAGGGATCTTCAAGCGGCACGTCCGCTGTTCGAGATTCTAACGGCACACTTACATAAAGGCCGCGGCGAACTCGTGACATCCACCCCTTCTTTGCCCATCGCGAAAGCATTTTTGCGGTATCTGTGGATGCAATATTTAAAATCCCGGCAGCCTCATCAACCGATATTGTGCCTTTTGTGCCACGGATTATCGCTGCAATTCTTTCTCGATCAATTTTCCCTATGCCGGTAAGTGTTTTCATAGTATATCCTATGTGTAATTATTCGCTCATAAAATGAATAATTGCATATAGCATATACTTTTAGCCGCGTCAAACTATATTTCATATGTCATAGTTCATAGATTAAATGAACTATGACATATAGTATTAGCACAGCCTTGTGTAAATCTTTTGGAATATCAGATCAGGTTATAGAACGGCGCGTTGAAAGAGAAGCAATGTGGCCCCCGAAAATCAAATACATAAACGGCGGAGGTGTAAAACTTTGGGATGGTTCCCCCTGCATGTTATGGTTGAAAGAGTTGTTTGTGAGTCATGATGACAGCATGATGACCTTGTTTGAGTTGCTGTCATCCGTCCCCGCTGGAATAACCCAGCAAGCAACGGATAAAAATGCAAATAAAGTTTCCACAAATATTTCGTACATATCACAGCGTAGGGAACCATCCCGAAACTTCAAAAATTATAATACGGTTTCAAACATCTCGTAGCTACCTTATTCTCGCTCAGGAATTACAACTATAAATCTAACGTTCCTCTTCTTATACAGCTTTGTCCAAAAGGATGGCCTCGGCTACTTTCTCCAGATTGACCTCTCTGCAGACGAGAAAATCGTCTTCCATGGAAGAATAGGTTTCCCATAGCTCACGGGATGTTTTTTGATGAGGTAGTAGGAGGTAGTAGTGTCAAAGTAGAGGTATTCTCATCTGCCCGAGAGTTCCTGAACAGTAACCACTATGATGGACCCGGCTGCATGGTCCTGGATGTGCGAATGCCCGGATTGAGTGGGATTCAGTTTC
>JAIORJ010000111.1 GCA_021108185.1 Methanococcoides sp.
AGCATATTTCAAATCCCCTATCCCCTTGCTAATATCAATTGAGAAAGAACATTTGTATTTCTTCCTAAAATAAGTTTGTGGAGTTTATGTGTTTGAAGTTAACTGTGTACTCACTACTAATATAGCTTCTATAATTCGAATCTCAAGCTCTTACAAAATTGAGATGTTGACCGTCCATAGAGAAATTCGATCTTCCTATGCTGTATGAGATCACAACAATGCAAGGATCGGAGAATATGGATATGAAGACAAGAAAGCGGTACAAAATTGTAATAATGAAATAAGAGATGTTTCTCACATATAAAAAAAAGATGATCGATAAATAAATATCAATCGATCTGTAAATTTCGATACCAAATATTCATGCTTTCAATATTGCCAGATATATTGGTATTATTTACAAGTCTTCCACAATATTCGTATCCGCATTTTGCAAACACAATATTCATTCCATAAGAGCTGGCTCTTGCAATGGTATATGCAGTTTTGATACCCTTTGCTTTCATTTCATCTTCCATTTTTCTAAGCAAATATGAAGATAATCCCTTTCCCCGGAATTCAGGCAATGTTGCAAAATCTGTCATTTCCACATTTGAGTGACCGTATTCTATTTCAGAAGAAGAGAGTGCAATAATTTTTTCGTCTTTGAAAGCTCCGAAATACACTACATTATCCTCTATTGTTTTTAAAAGGTAATCGGGATCATGTATTGGAAAAGGATAGGTTTCAAATGTTTTTTTATACAGATCAGCCATCTGTGTAATATCATTTTTATCGCATATTCTGATCGAGTATTCAGATGGAACAGTAGTCTGTTGATCATTTCTTTTTGATAGAGCTGTCGTTACTACATTCTCATGCATTTCATTCAAACAGTCAATGCTTCTCTTATCATCAAGGAATTTGCTCATGATCACTGCATTTTCTTTCCCATCATAATATCGTGGGATGGCCGCTTCACAAAGATAATTTCTATCACAAAGAAGTTCTTTGAAAGATTCCGGAACCTTTGTGAATATCTTTGAATAGCTTTCCTTTTCTGCAAGAACATCCAGTTTATCCAGAAGTGAAGGCATATCTTCTGGATTGGATCTCATGAGGTATATGCGATCATTATACTTCCCATGCTGGATAATGGAGTTGCCTATCTTCTCAATAGTATCCTTCAAGTCCTTCTCTCCATCCTCTCATTATCTTCAGGAACAAGACTTGTGGTGTCATCATAATCCGCAAGCAGTTTGGAAATGCCAATCCCCTTATACTCTGTAGCGTCGTCAAGTTTAAGCTGTAGATCACACTTTTCACAATTTCGATCACAATATATCTGTTTGTATGACTCCGGCTCTTTGTAGGAGGTAATAACACCTTCATAATTACGAAGGATCACACGGTTTGTCGACCAGGAGATGATATAATTGGGCATAACTGGTATTTTACCTCCCCCATGAGGAGCATCAATAACATAAGTAGGGACTGCAAACCCACTTGTATGACCAATTAAATTTTCCATTATCTCTATTCCTTTGCCTATGGGTGTCCTGAAATGGGACAGTCCTTCTGAAAGATCACATTGGTACAGATAATATGGACGAACACGATTTTGGACCAGTTTATGAACCAGCTTTTTTATAATTCTCTGGCAATCATTTACGCCTGCAAGCAGTACGGTTTGATTTCCAAGAGGAATGCCGGCATCTGCAAGCTTTTTAAGTGCTTGTCTGGATGAAAATGTCATTTCTCTGGGATGATTGAAATGTGTATTTAGCCAGATCGGATGATGCTTTTTCAAAACATTCACAAGTTCATCTGTAATTCGGTATGGAAGTACAACCGGCATCCTGCTGCCAATACGGATCACTTCCACATGAGGAATACTATTTAATTCAGTAAGGATCCAATCCAGAAAATCATCAGACAACATTAAAGGATCTCCACCTGAAAGTAATACATCCCTTATTTGTGGAGTGTTCCTAATGTACTCGATACCCTCAAGTATTTTCTCTTTTTCAGGTATGTAATCAATGTCCCCAACTTTTCTTTTACGTGTGCAATGGCGGCAATACATAGAACAGACATTGCTTATGTGGAAAAGAACTCTATCAGGATATCTGTGAGTTATACCTTCAACAGGGCTATCTGTATCTTCCGAAAGTGGATCTTCAAGTTCGTCCACTGATACAATTAGTTCTTCAGGTGAAGGAAAAGCCTGGAGAAAAATGGGATCATTTCTGAAATCATCAGAATCTATCAAAGATAGGTAGTAAGGTGTGATAGACAATGGGAATTTTTCCAGCGTTTCTTTGAGCTTCTCTTTTTCAGATGGCTCAAAATTTATTCCAAGCAGTCGCTCGAAAGTTTCTATATCCCTAATTGAATGTTTTAATTGCCAATTCCAATCCTTCCACTTATCCAGAAAGTCATCAGAATCGATCATTGTTGCTATTTCTTTTTGTTGCTTACTGTATTTTTCCATTGAAAAACCACGGGTAAAGTTTCGGCTTTAAAATAGTATCTATAATTTGCCATCCAAAATTAGCACAAAAAGGCACATGGATCTTGAATAAGATAGATACTTTCAGTCACTTTTCATTGACTGTAGCCTATAAAATAAAAATACACCTACATTATTAGGTTGTGTATTTCATAAAATGAAGATAATATAT
>JAIORJ010000114.1 GCA_021108185.1 Methanococcoides sp.
ATATGTTGTAATGATATTGAATTCGATTCTGTGGATGGAGGTTACGATTCATTCCGCAATCATGCTGATATTTGGTATCATTTGGAAGATGCTATTAAGAAAAATGTCATCAAATTAGATGGGAGAATTTATGAGCTAATTTGATATCCTCGCAAATATTGGGCCAATAATCGCAATTTATTTAAAGTTCGTGTTACTTCATGTGTATAACATGCATAGAATTCTTACGAAAAGGAGGATGAAACATGAAGAAAACAATAATTCTCGGATTAATTATTGCACTTATCTGCCTTACAGGCATTTCAAGTGCACATTTTACGATGATATTCCCAAGTGACAGTGAAGATAGTGTATGGGATGTCACCCCGGAAGATTTCATTGCAGAACTTGGAGATACAAAGACCATATATGTAATGTGGGGACATCCTTACGAACACATATCATTTGATATGTCAAACGTACCAGAGATCAAGGTAACAAAACCTGACGGTACAGTCGAAGTTCTCACTCCGGAAGAGGTCATGATGGACAGCATGGATGAGGAAGGTAACATGGGAACTTTCCTTTCATACAAAGCATCATTCACAGCCGACCAGTACGGTGACACTGTTGTATCAGTCAAGTATGAAGATGCCGATGAAGACATGATCGATTACACCAAAGCGGTCATCCACTGCGGAGAAGAAATGTGGTTCGGCTGGGATTCAATGATTGGCCAGCAGACAGAGATCATTCCATACATGCGCCCATATGGCATGGAAGAAGGATTCGTCTTTGCAGGAAAAGCACTTTACAATGGCGAACCACTGGCAGGCGCCGACGTTGAGGTTGAGATATACCACGACCTTGAAGCAGGAATTGAGATCGTAGAACAAGCAGAAGAACTTTACCCATATGATGCACCAATGGTATTCACAAGGCTCACAAGATCTAATGCTGACGGAGAGTTCATGTACACTCTCGATGAACCTGGCATCTGGTTCATTGGTGCTACCATGGAACCTGAAGAAGGGCAACCTGTAAGAGGAGTGTTCATAATTCCGGTACTTGAAGAATTCCCTGCAGAAGAGACAGAAATTGCAGTTAGCGAAGAAGAAGAAGCTGAAGAAGAAGAAGAAGAAGCTACACCCTCCACACCCGGATTTGAATCTGTGTTCGCAGTTGCCGGACTTCTTGCAGCATTGTTCATCGCAGGAAGAAAATTGTAAAATGAATCATGGGGATGACTTCCTCATCAATCTTTTTTTATACTTAATTATCAGTAATCCACATTAAATTAGATAAAACGCAAAACTCGTCATAACAAATATTGCAAAGGAGAAAACAAGTATGCATATATCTGACGGCGTACTATCCCCTGCAGTGATAACTGCAGGTTGGGTAATAGCAATCCTTCTGCTCCTTGCAACTCTCTGGTGGGGCAAAAAAGATGTAGACATTGTCGAGGAGATTCCAAAGATCTCTGTCATGACAGGAGCTTTCTTTGTGGCATCCCTGATACATGTATCAATTGGGCCTACCAGTGTCCACCTTGTCCTCAACGGGCTTCTTGGTATGGTCCTTGGAACCCTCGCATTCCCTGCGATCTTCATTGGTCTTGTCCTTCAAGCGCTATTGTTCCAGCATGGCGGCATAACAAGTATTGGGGTCAACGTTATTAATATGGGCATACCTGCACTGATCGTCTACGGGATATTCAAAAAAGGGTATTCAGCAGGAATCAACCCCTCCATACTTGGCACAATTTGCGGTTCAATGGCAGTACTGCTCTCTGCAATAATGCTTGCCATCGTGCTCATATCCACAGGAGAGGAATTCACAGAGGTTGCCTACATGGCTGCTGCTGCCAACATACCGATAATGATAATCGAAGGAATATTGACAGGATCTGTAGTCACATTCCTTCTGAAGGTCAGGCCTGAACTGCTACCCATCAACAAGGAGAAATAAAAAATGGCCAATTATAAGATAATATGGGCACTGACATTTGTCTGTGTTCTTTTAACAGCAATTGCACCTGCTGCATCCGCACACCGCGTCTATGCACAGGAGCAGGTCACTGAGGTACAAATAAGATCATGGTATGGTGGGGGGGACCCCATGCCAAATGCCGACATCCACATTTATGCCATAAAGAACGACGAGGAAGTGCTTTATATCACAGATGTGACAGATGAGGGGGGGATATACTACTTCGAACCAAAACTTGGTGTTGTAGAATATAGAGTAGTAGTTTCCCAAAGCGGGCACCAGAAAAAGATCACTTTCAACGTTGCAGGCTCTGAAGGCTCCAGCGAAGAAGCTGAACTTCCACTCTCAGCAAGAATAGTAGCAGGATTTGGGTACCTTGTAGGGCTTGCTGGTTTTGGAATGTACCTGTCAGCGCGCAAAACAAAATAAAGAACAACTACTAAAAAACGATACAGGAGAATAACACATTGGATTACCCCGAAATAGACAGGTATGCTTCAATTGATTCACCCATACATAATTTCGATCCGCGTGCTAAGATCATTACGTTCATGGTAATGATATTCTCCTTTGTTTTTTTGGACAGCATTACAAAAGCCCTTGTTGGCCTGGGGATAGCCAGCCTGATATACATTATAGCAAAACTTCCAAAAGCATTTGTAAT
>JAIORJ010000123.1 GCA_021108185.1 Methanococcoides sp.
CAAATAATGGTGGGATGCTGCGGGGAATTTGCTTCTGGTGGAGTGAATGCAAGGGCGGCATCAAGGCCGTTGGATGCCCAGCTTTTTCATCCGATAACGCAGCGTGCTGGGCTTTAGCTCAAGGATCCGGGCGGCTCCACCAGGCCCTTCGATTTTCCATCTGGTTTTCTCAAGGGTTTCAAGTATAAACTGATATTCTATATCTGCGAGTCCCTTGCGCTGGGGTTTCGGGCCTGCCGTTTCTTTCTCCAATTTGAATTCGCTCATCAGCTTCAAAGTTGTTCCGTGGGTGGTGATGACGGCCCGTTCGATGACGTTCTTCAATTCCCTGACATTGCCGGGCCAGCGGTATGCCAGTAGACTATCCATAATGGCCTTTGGCACGGAGGTGATGGTCTTGCCCATTTCTTTATTGAATCGCTTGAGAAAGAAGTTTACCAATAAAGGGATATCCTCTTTTCGCTGCCTCAGGGGGGGCACTGTAATGGGAAATACGCTGAGCCGGTACCAGAGATCTTCACGAAACCGCCCTTTTTCTATCTCTGCTTCAAGATCACGGTTGGTTGCGGCTATGATGCGCACATCCACTTTGAACGTTCTGGAACTGCCCACCCGTTCAAACTCACCGGACTCTAAGACCCTGAGCAGCTTGGTTTGTAATTCCAGCGGCAGCTCGCCAATCTCGTCCAGAAACAAGGTGGTGCCATGGGATACTTCAAAGCGCCCCTTATGCCTTTCAATAGCACCGGTAAAGGACCCTTTCTCATGGCCGAATAGCTCGTTTTCGATGAGATTCGGAGGCAAATCTGCGCAGTTGACTTTGATCAGGGGACGATGTTTGCGCAGGCTGGTGCTATGGATTGACCGGGCAATAAGTTCTTTACCCGTGCCGGTTTCACCGAGAATCAACACACCCGAATTGGTACGGGCCACCTGTTCCACCTGGAGCAACAAAGCCTTGAGGGCGTTGCTGTTTCCGATGATGCCTTCGAAATTATGTTCCAGCTTGATTTCTTTCTGAAGAAACGTGCTTTCCGCCTCGAGTCGTTGCCTCAGCTTCTCGATCTCCTCGAGCCGTTCCTCCAACTGCTCTGCCATCCTTTTTCGCTCGGTGATGTCCAGCACCGTGCCAATCATCAAAATCGGTCTGCCGCCGTCATCAAAAGTGACTTCACCCATCTCGTGAACGATGCGCTCTGAGGCATCCGGCCGCACTATCCGGTGTTCGATCTTGTAACGCACATTGGGATCAGCCAAGGCCTTGTGAACGGCATGCTCCACGGCCTTTCGGTCATCGGGATGAACCATGTCCAGAAAATCTTCGTAGGTGGACCCAAACTCATGGGGCTCGATGCCGAAAATCCGGTAGACCTCACCCGACCAGCTCAGCTTGTTGGTGACAATGTTCCACTCCCAATTGCCGAGATGGGCAATCCGCTGCGCTTCCGCAAGACGCGTTTTTTCATACGTTAATGCCTCAACAGCACGGTTGCGCCTGGCCCGCTGTATGAAAAAACTCGCTATGATCAAGGCTTGGAAGATGATTAGTGCGATTCCAGCAATAATCTCTCGTTTGCGTTCCTCCCAGAGTGACCACACTTTATACTCGACGACACTGCCGGACGGCAAACGGTCCTCGCTGATACCCCAACGTTTCAACTGACGCCAGTCAAATTTGGGAACGTTGAGCATTCGCACGGGAAGGATGTCTTTCGGGGGTTGGCCGTCAAGGATGCGTAGTGCAATCTCCGCGCATCTTTGCCCCTGAAGCTCGGCGCTAACCAAAAGGCCGCCCACTATCCCATGCCCAAGATAAGTATCAACAAGGCCGAACGTGGGTGCGTTGGCTCTTTCGGAAACAGTGGCCATTACCTCGTGAGGAACAAAAGTTTTACCATCGGCATCCCGGCCGAATGCCAAATAATAGAGAACTGAGTGTTTCGGTAATTGTGTGACTTTTTCGAGAAGATCCGCTTCGGTAATGTCAGTCAGGTAATGGATTTCTAACCCGCCCTTATATCCAGCCAATGCTTCACGAGTCAGTTTGATCAATGCTCGGTCGGTTACCGCGGAACCCGAAATGACAAATAGATGCCGGATTTCAGGCAGTATCTCTTGAATGAGCCCTACCGTGCCTTTTATATCTATCCCCCATAACAGAGAAGTCATGTTGGGTTTCAACAAATCTCGCTGCACGGTTTTTTGTTCGACAGTTACAAGAATGATCGGAATCTCCGGGAACAATTCATCGCCGTACTTGAGCAAAATGTCAGCGGCTTCATCACCATACCCGATAATGACGTCCATTTTCGGGTATGAATACTTGCGCCGGTACAAATCGACAAGTTTCTCTTGTATTATGTCATTCGGGTGAGCCACCCGATCCGTGTGTTCGACATGTAATTCGATGGGTGCGGTGGATTTTGACTTAAGTGTGGTGCGCAGGCTATCATCTATGACCGTTTCCCATGGCGAGCCGTGTTCGTAAGTATAAAGTACCAAAACCCGCTTTGGCCTTGATTCTTCCTGTTGCGCCGGGCATATCGGCGCGGATCCCAGCAGGGCCAAGCCTGTTATGGCAAAAAGAACGAGCTTTTTCAGTTCAGCAGAAAACCGCACA
>JAIORJ010000185.1 GCA_021108185.1 Methanococcoides sp.
TTAAAAGCGGGAAACTTGAGTTGATAGAAGATCTAAAATGCATTAATTTAGATCAAATTCCTGTACCTTTCTGGAATAAGAATAAGGTTGCTGTTGTATTAATAGCATTGATCGGTTTAGCTATAGTTGCCTATGTGATACTACAAGGTGGACCGGAATTAGCAATAGATCCAGATCCTTTTAACTTTGATTTTGAACCTGAGACAAGTGCTCAGACATTTTCAATATGGAATGACGGAGATGGAACCCTGGAATGGTATGTTGACAGTGACCCAGATTGGATAATGGTATCTCGTGATAGTGGAACTGATTCTGGTAGGGTTACTGTTAGTGTTAATAGTGCTGGTATGGATCCGGGAAGGCATATCGGAATAATTACTGTGGAATCAAATGGGGGAACCAAGACAGGGACAATATCTTTGTATATCGGGGAACCACCAAGAATTCATTACTTTAATGCAGATCCTGAGCATATCGATGGTCTGGAAGGTGAAACCACATTAAGCTGGGAAGTTTCCGGTGCTACTAGCGTTACTATCGATGGAGTAGGACCTGTGGAAGTATCAGAGGGCTCAATAGACAGATGGGTTGAACAAACTACCACTTTCATCCTTAGAGCTACTAATGATGCTGGAGTATCTGACGTAAGAGATACCACAGTGTATGTTAAATCCGTTGACTCACCAGTAATCCATTATTTTATTGCAAATCCCGAGAGTATTTCCCCAGGAGAAAAATCCACATTGCGATGGGATGTTTCTGGAGTTGAAACTGTAACTATCGATAATGAAATCGGAGAAATTGGTGGAATTGAAAATACAGATGTTTTTCTAGATGAAACAACTATTTATATCTTGACAGCTGAAAATGATGCAGGAAAAGATGCTAAAACCGTAACAGTGCATGTTGAAAAGCCAGAATTGGCTTTAGATCCCGATCCACCTTCGTTTGAATTTGAACTTGGAACTCATTTCAATATAATTGGAGCAAATACAAGGACCTTCTCAATTTCGAACTCTGGAGATGGAAATCTACATTGGTCAATTCATACCAAAGAAGAATGGATAACCATTGATCCTGCAGAAGGAGTCAATGATAATATAATTACTATTAAAATCATTACTAAAGGTTTGGATGCAGACTACTATGAAGGAATAATCTACATTGATTCAAATGGTGGAAAGGCTAAAGGGGAAATAAGCCTGGATCTTTTTTATAACCCCCCTATAATCCCCCCCCCACACATAATAGGCTAGAAAAGATTCATTATAAATAAGATAACGAAACCCTGGAAAGGAAATCCTATCAATTACTCTATGAGTTTAAGACCTTAAAGGCCACCTCGTTTTTCCATATACTTATCGAGCTGCTCAGGAAGAAAATGCGAGGCATTTTCGATATATTAAGTTTTAATTGGTATGCTGTAAGTTTCCTTTTGTCCTGTCAAAGCAGGATGTGGAAGGGGGTGCTATCAGTGGGATTTTGGCAGGCCTGACATAACCAAAGGTCTACTCTACACCCACACTCGCATCAATGCCAACACCGCTAAAACCTTAGAAACAGCCTTGTTTCTCTATGCCTTCATAGAAATTATGAATGAAAAGGGGCTGCTGTCAATCGAGGAACTGGACGAGCGTAAAAAGCAGGTTGTGAAGCGGTTGGTGAGGAATTTCGTAGAAAGCGACATCGGGCTATTGTATCAAGATTCTGAGTGTGACAAGTACACCTTCGAACAAGAAGCCCGGGTTGATTGTTTAAGCAGGCTGCCTGCCTGCAAGGCTGTATGCTGCAAATTTCCCTTCGCACTCTCCAAACAGGATGTGGAAGAAGGTCTAATCCACTGAGAATTTGGCAGGCCCTATCTGATCGCCCATAGTGATGACGGTTACTGCGTTCATCTTGATCGTAAAACGTACAAGTGCACTGTATATGAATATCGCACTGTACCGTGCAGGGGATTCGGATGCCAGGATAATGAAAAATGGCAGGTATGGCTGGATTATGAAAAGAAGGTCATTAATCCTGAACTGATGGAGCAGATTGATGAAAGTAATGTGAACATCTACTCTTTTCCAGAAATGAAATCGAATAGCAGTACCAAATTAAGTTAATTAAAAAATATTCTAAAAGTTTAGTGGAGGTAAATAATATGGGAGAACGAATTAAGGTAACTGCCAATAAACCTTTGTCAACAAAGGAGAATTCGGCTTCAAACAAACAAAAGACCGGTTTTCGATCTCAAAGCTCACATGTTGATCAAATCCTGTTTCTTCAAAGGACGATTGGTAACCAGGCTGTGCAGCGGCTGATCAAATCAGGGGCTTTGCAGGCTAAACTCAGGATCGGGCAGCCCGGGGATGTGTATGAGCAGGAGGCGGACCAGGTCGCGGATAAGGTGATGCGGATGCCTGAGCCGGAGATGCAGCTGCAAGAGGAGGAGGAAATACTTCAGACAAAAACGCTTGTTGATCAGATTACACCATTGGTCCAAAGACAGGTTGAAGAAGAAGAGGAAGAAGAGATGCTTCAAGCAAAGAGTAGGGAGGATGTAACTCCTGAAGTTTCCAATGATCTTGAATCGCAGATCAATGCGATCAA
>JAIORJ010000229.1 GCA_021108185.1 Methanococcoides sp.
CTGCAATCTTTCAAAGCTCTTGGTTTGAATCCAATTTTATATTTCATTTGTTTACCAATGCCCGAAATTTATTATTTTGATAGCGAACAAGTAATTATACGATTGACCGCTTAAATACCAATAATAAAAAAGATCGACAAGAAAAATATTATTACTTATGTTTTTATCTAACCGCTTAACACTAAATAAAGGTAGTAGTGGGGAAGCTTGAATTGTGAATTAATTCTTTCAAAACTGGTTTTTTCACTTTTTTGTCTTTATTCATTTTCTCTTTAAAGGCTTTCGCCTAATGACTGATAGAGCTGCCAAGCTTCTCTCACCAAGTTTCTGCTTGCTTTGCCCATACTGATTTTGCTAAAAAGTAGTGGCTTAATTGTCAAGCATTAATTCACAATTCAAGCTTTGACACCAATTTTATTGTGTTATAATAAGAGGTTATGCTTCTTTCGTTTTAATATATAACGTCCATAAGTTAGTAATTTTTTAAAAATTATTGCTGCCAGTTGAAAGAAGGTTGATAGTTACAAATGATAGAATCTTATAAACTAATGGACGTACCCATGGCACCCACTAATTTTTATTGCAAATTTATTTCCATCGTAAACCACCCTCCCACGCATATCAATGAACTTCCTGAAAATAGAATGACTTACGAAATTGATTTTGATTATCTCTCTACTCTATGCAATCTGTCCGCCCAAAGTCTGCGGCGAATACGGCGAGGTCAGAGCTGTCTACATCATTGTCATCATCAAAATCACCTTCGCAATCACTGTCACAATCGGTTCGCCCGAAGTCGGTCGCAAAGACCGTCAAGTCTGATCCATCTATATCGCCATCACCATCTATGTCGCCTTTATATTTCTTTACATCTGTTAAAGTAAACTTATAATTACCAGTTTCATCAAGATCCCGTTCACTAACAAAAATATAATATTGACCATTGATAGGAAGTGTAGCTGTTAGTTCGCCTGAATAACGAGGCGCAGTTGCCTCTGTTATGAATATACCATTTTCATCATAGAGCCTAAGTTTTACTTCAAAATCACTAGTGCCGCTTGTTCTTTGAAATGGAATCGATATTTCATCGCCGGCATTTCCTGTAAAACCATACGCATCAATATCTGCATTTGAGCTGATTGAACCGGTTTTTGTATTTCCATAAGCCACTGTTGTGAGTGCTCCTGGGTTATTTGTTCGCTGTAAAGTATATTTATAACTTCCAGTACGATTATAATCCCGCTCACCCACAAGAAAGAAATATTGCCCATTATTAGGAAGTGTAATTGTTATTTCTTTTGCTCCATCTGCTATTTCTTCTGCTATTTTGTTGCCATTTCCATCATAGAGTCTAATCTGTATCTCACAATAACGACTACTACTATCTGACCTTACAAGCGCAAACAATACCTTATCGCCAGCTTCTCCTGTAAAACCATGGGTATTCATATCTGCTGATGTTGAGATCGAACCATAATATGTTCCTCCAAAAGTTGCTGTTGTAGCTGCACCTGGATTATTTAGTCGCTGCAATACAAACGAATAATATCCGATACGATCATAATCCTCATCATTAATAAAAATAGAATATTGACCATTATCAGGAAGTGTAATTGTTTGTTCATTTCCAGGATCTGCTCTTCCTTGTAAGATTAGATTGCCATTTTTATCATAAAGCCTAAATTGAACATCAAAAAGAGCGCTGCTGTCAACTGTCCTTGCAATTCTAAATAATACCTTATCGCCTGCTTCTCCTGTAAAATCATAGGTATCAACTTCATCCTTCGCAACTATAGAACCACTAGTCGTATTCCCATAATTTACTGTTGTAGACCCGCCAGGGTTATTTAGGCTCTGTAATGCAAACCAATATTTTCCAGTACGATCATAATCCTGTTGATTAATAAGAATAGTATATTGACCATTATCAGAGAGCGTACATGATAATTCGTTTCTTGTAAGATCTTCTATACCCTCTGCTATTTTGTTGCCATTTACATCATAAAGCCTTAGTTGAGCATCAAAAGCAGTGCTAATATCACTTGATCTTGCAAATCTAATCCATACTTTATCGCCTGCCTCTCCTGTAAAGGTGTATGTATCAATATCTCCATTAACATAGATTAAACCGTTTTTCGTAACTCCATAATTAGTTGCTGTAACTCCACCAGGATTATTTAGCCGCTGTACTGTTAAATAATAATCTCCGGTGGTATGATGGTCCAAATCATTAACAAGGATATAATATTGACCATCATCAGGAAGTGTAATTGTTATTTCGTTTCCATGTCCCGGACCTGCTACTTCTCTGGCTATTTGATTAGCATTTTCGTCATAAAGTTGAAGTTGTATATCTAAGGCATATTTGGTGCCAAGTTTTCTTGCAAATCCAATGAATATTTTATCACCAGCCATTCCTGTAAACGTAAAGGCGTCAATATCACCACGCATATCGATTTCTTCATTTTTTCTACTGCCAAAACTAATTACAGTAGTATTACCAGGTCCTACACCATAAGAAACATAAGTATAGTCTCTGTAACACCATACGTCTCCTATTTTTGACCATAATCGTACTTGCAACTCGCCGCAGC
>JAIORJ010000194.1 GCA_021108185.1 Methanococcoides sp.
AACAGCGGCGCCAGCCACATCCGGCCCATAATAGAAAGCGTCATATCCGGAAGGAGGGAAAGCAAAATGGAGTATGTCACCGTCAAGTATTACCGCAAACGAAACGTATTTATGGATGGAAACTCGACCGGAAAAACCAACGAAACACTCCGTGTCGAAGAGGGCACCCACAAATTCGACTTGGGCGAGCCCAAAAATTATTCCCCAGGGTTTCGTAAAACCAAAGTCATGAATACAACCCAGATAAAACCGATGGAAATTACGTTTTCCCCGGTGAAGGAGGCACCATGAAACGGTTGCTTTGCACAGCCTGTATCATTATCCTGTTATGCGGGTGCGCCCACTACCCGGATAACCCGAAATTGAATGAATACAACAAGACAAAGGGGTATCGTTTTGACAACCTGTCAGCGCCAGCAGACGCTGACAGGTTGTTCATCATCCTGACGTTTTCTGGAGGCGGTACGCGAGCCGCGGCACTTTCCTATGGCGTGTTGGAAACGCTTCAGGACACCCGATTTGTATGGCAGGGTACCGAACGCTCCCTTCTCGATGAAGTGGACGTCATCTCGTCGGTTTCGGGGGGCAGCTTCACTGCAGCCTACTATGCCCTGTTCCGGGAGGACATTTTCAAATCATTCGAGAAGCGTTTTCTGTACCGGAACATCCAAGGCGAGCTGACAGGCCTAGTGATGATGCCGACAAGCTGGTTTAAGCTGGTCTCACCGGATTACAGCCGCATCGATCTGGCCGCGGATTTCTACCACCGCGAGATATTCGAGAAAAAACGGTTTGACGATCTGATCCAGCGCAATCAACGCCCCATGGTCATCATCAACGCCACAGACATGACCATCGGTACGCCTTTCACCTTCACCCAGGCTCAGTTCGACCCCATTTGCTCGGACCTGTTGGGCGTTACAGTATCGCGCGCCGTGGCAGCCTCTTCTTGTTTTCCGGTGGCTTTTGCCCCCATGACCTTGAACAACTATGCCGGCACCTGCCAGTACCGTGAACCTGACTGGGTAGAGATAGCGATAGAGGATCTGCAACTCAATCCGCCCCGTTATGCGCGGGCTCGGGCACTGCAGTCGTATAACGATGCTTCAAGCCGACCTTATCTGCATCTCCTCGATGGGGGCGTCGCCGACAACATCGGTTTGCGCGGCCCGCTGGCAAGTATCCGATCCAACGACCCGGACCTCAGTGTCCTTCGACGGATCAACGACGGCGCCATCGATCATCTGGTTGTCATTATCGTCGATGCCAAGACCAAACAGGTGACTAAAATCGACAAAAGTTCCTCGCCGCCGGGACTGAAAACGGTATTAACAAAGATCGCCACTATGCCGCTCGACAACTACTCGTTTGACACCGTTCAGGCATTGCGAGATGAGTTCAAGAGTTTGGAAGCGGACTCACGCAATTTCGAAGACTGCAAAGATACCCTCAAATCGGCATGCCCCAATGCTAAAATGCCCTTTGATCCCCCGCGAGAGGTCAAACTCTATCCCATATACGTCGGTTTCGATCAGATCGCTGATGCAAAAGAACGCCGATATTTCCAGACGATGGACACATCCTTTTATTTGCCGGATCAGCAGGTCACCGACCTCCGAAAAATCGCAAGAACACTGCTTGAGAAATCCGATGAGTTCCACAAGCTGAAGACCGAGCTCAAAGCAAAAGTACAGACTTCCCAATAGTTTCTATACCAAAACGTCAAAGTAATATTTGACAATTATCAATCCGATGGAAACATGCTGGAATTGAGCGACTCTACATACATCTAAAAAGCCGTGAAGAAGTCTGAAAACACATCAAGATTTTTAAAAGTGATCCTCCCCCGATGTTGTGGCTCAGTTAAGCCTCTATGATGAAAATAAGGAGGCTTAACACAGTGCCTACTTTTTTGGGTAAATATTCGGCCAACCCCTTATGGTGGTATTTCAACAAGTTATAAGAGGTGATTTTGGGCATATCGAACATTATTGCGTAATTATATTTACATGTTCCCAAAAATTCATTTTCTAACGCATTGAAATTATTATTATTTTAAAATATGTATCATTTATTTTGAGATATAGCTCATATATGTAGTGTCAAAAAATGCTACATAACTTATTGAAATTAAAGAATAAGGGGTTAACCGAATATTTACTTTTTTGGGGAAGGTTCACCTAAGTTCTATTTTTATACATGCAAAAATCATTGGATACTATCAATAAACGAATTGAGGAATTGGAAAAGAAACCTTCCGCATCATCTTAATTGAGCCGCAGTGCTGGGAGGCTGCATGATACTAAATGTATTCTGATAACAACTCAAGTATAAAACCTAAATAATATGTCAATGGAAGTTCTTGAATATATACCTCAAAAGGCCACAAATAACGCTTGGCTTTCATAACAAGTTGTATTATATTATTATGATTAATAAAAAAGATGTCCCCCTGTCAAAGCCTTGCAAAAATATATTTGGCAAGACAAATTGCTTTAGAACGAAAATATTAAAATGACTGATACACTGATAAATATTCCTGTTAAGACAGATGCGATAAAAAAATATTTGGAAGAACGT
>JAIORJ010000130.1 GCA_021108185.1 Methanococcoides sp.
CCATTCTTCATACAGGATTAGCCCTGCATTATCGTCAGCTATTTCTAACGCCGCCGGTGTAACTGCTGTGGCACAGAAGGGAAGTGGAGTGGAGGAGGCCGCCATTGTAGATATTATAATCTTGCTGTTCGATGCACATGACAATGAGCGTGTGGTGTCTAGAATCAAAAAGCTCGGCGGCGAGATTGTGGATAATGCAGGTGACATCATAAGGGTCAGGATTGATGGAAGTAAAATACCGGATATTGCTATCATGAATGGTGTAAGCTGGATTGAAAAATATGTCCAGCCAGTGATATTGAATGATGTTGCCGCAAATATCACCAATGTCTATGATGTACGCAATACTTATGGGCTGACCGGCAGCGGGCAGATTGTGGCGGTGGCTGATTCAGGGCTGGATACTGGTGTCAATGATGGTACAATGCATGATGATATCGAGGGGCGGATATTGGCACTAATTGACCTTTCAGATGATGGTGCAGCAGACAATTATAGTGGTCATGGAACCCATGTTGCAGGTTCTGTCCTCGGAAACGGTACACTTTCAGGGGGACAGTTTAAGGGAATGGCTCCTGAAGCACAACTGGTTTTTCAGGCTGTTGAAGACTCTGATGGTTCACTTGGCGGTATTCCTTTAAACCTTGTTGATCTTTTCCAGCAAGCATACAATCAAAATGCAAGGATTCATACAAATAGTTGGGGTATACCAAAGGATGGTGCATATACAATAGACTCGCGCAACCTCGACATATTTACATGGGAACATCCCGATATGCTCATCCTTATGGCTGCAGGTAATGAAGGTGTTGATATAAATGAAGATGGAGTTATTGATCTTGATTCAATAGATGCACCAGCAACCGCAAAAAACTGTCTTTCTGTTGGTGCATCAGAAAATAATAGACCTGCGATTACAAAAACATATGGAAATCATAGGCCTTTAGATTTTCCAATAGATCCAGTATACAGTGATAAAATGGCAGATTATATTGAAGGACTTGCAGCATTTAGCAGTAGAGGACCTACAGATGATGGACGCATTAAACCTGATGTTGTAGCGCCGGGTACTTATATAATATCCACAAGATCAAGGAAAGCAAGCGAAACTTTATGGGGTGTATATAATGATAATGAGAATTATGTATACAGTGGTGGTACAAGCATGTCCACACCTTTGGTTGCAGGCATGGCTGCTCTTGTGAGACAATACTATGTTCAAAACGAAAGTATAGTACCAAGTGCGGCCCTACTGAAAGCTACTATCATAAATGGTGCATACAATATGACACCAGGACAGTATGGAACAGGTGTAACACAGGAGATACAGACACGTCCTGATAATGCCCAGGGATGGGGACGAGTGGACATTGAAAGATCCCTGTTCCCTGCATCGCCACTAACTATGCGTTATCACGATAACATCAGCCTTAATGCATCTGAATCATGGGATGTAAGCTATTATGTCAATGATACATCTGAAACATTGAAAATAACAGTTGTCTGGACAGATTATCCTGCCGCTGCTAATGCAGTTACGACTTTAATAAATAATTTGGACTTGACAATAACAGGCCCTGGTGGTACATATTATGGAAATGGTGCACCAGATAGTGTAAATAATGTTGAACAGGTTGAACTTTCATCCCCGCCAGTTGGACTATATACAATAAAAGTAAGCGGTACAAATATTCCCCAGGGGCCACAGCCGTTCGCACTGGTTATTTCTTGTGCATTGAAGGAAATAATAGCACCTTCCGCCAGTGGTGAATTCCCTATCAACAATTCATACACCACCAATTTCACAACAGCCGTTGCAGTCAATATAACTGACAGCGAAAGTGGTGTAAATCTTTCTTCCATCAATATGACTGTAAATGGCTCTTTAGTTCCATTCACAAATACCACAATAACCAATGGCTACAGAATCCAGAACATTGCATCTGTGCCATATAGAGGTGGTATAATCAATGTATCAATAAATGCAACTGATAACGCATTAAATTCTATGACTTACAACTGGTCATTCACCGTCGATGGAGATGCACCGATTGTCACCAGCCCGAATGCAACCCCGTCAACCATCGAGTCAGATGGTACCGATACCACCAGACTGTCAGTTTCTGCCACAGACGACTTCAGTGGCATCAATAGTGTTTCCATAAACCTCTCAACCATCGGCGGGTCACCCACTGCTGCAATGACAAACTCCAGCGACACCTACTATATAATCACAAATGCAACAGGTGCGGGTAACGGCACATATTGCCTACCAATAAACGCCACAGACAATGCCGGCAATTCAAACAACAGCGTGAATATCACATTATTTGTCAACGACACAACTAAACCCATACTCTCAGACAACATGCCCCTGTCAGGCACAAACAATACAAACCCCACGATCAGCATTAACGCCACTGACAGAGGGTCCGGGATCAATGCCAGCAGCGCCGAAATGAAAGTAGAAGGTGTGCCAGTATTACTTAAATATACAAGCTCAGGATTCACATTCAATTTCACGAATACAACAGCGACAACATTCAGTCACGGTGATA
>JAIORJ010000230.1 GCA_021108185.1 Methanococcoides sp.
AGTAATGAATAAGTTCTAAAGGGGTTTTTTTGCCCTTCATATCTTCTCTCAATATCTCCTGAAGGAGCGGGTCTTGCATATTACATGATTCGACAAATGTGAAAGGTCGCGACAGCTTTAGAACAGGAGACTCTCCAGCCATCTTATCCGTCTTTTGATTGCAGGCCGGAAGAAATAACATTGACAATATAATACATATTGCTTTTATTTTCATAATATTACCTCCTGTTAGAATGAAAGATTTAAAAAAAGCGACCTTTGGGGTCATTTCAAGTATTTTTTGAATTGCTTATATTGTTCTGTGGGCAAGTCCGGCAATTCAGGACGGTAGATAGTAATTGCTGTGATTTGTTCATTAGATTTGTTTATTTCGAAATCAATTCCCTGCTCCGGATACCTCATGACAATCCTATCTGATACGATTTCTGTATTCCCTCGGCCATGATAGCGAAATATGCTTTCGATATTATTTCCTATTCGCAACCTGCTTCTTGCAATATAATAACGTGGAGACTTGACACGAATCATTTGCACTCCTCCCCGGTCAGATTCAATTTCTATATCTATTATATCGCCGGACGCCATTTCCTCGGGAGGAGGCTCACCGAGCCGGATATTACCGACACGTTCGCCCGGAAATATAATACCCCCGCCTTCAAATGCCCAGCCCGTTTCAATAAAAAATAAAACTGAAAGTAGAGAATAGATGGAAATGATGAACAATTCTTTTTGTCGCATTTTATCCTCTTTTTATGTATAAGGGCGTGGAAGTTATTTCGTCCACATTCCTAATCTATTGCCTTGGTTCTTCATATTTGAGCATTCTGATAATTCGAGGAATATCTTCAACATTTACAGGTTCAACATTCATGTACTTGTAAGTGTTCCGTTCCAGCATAATTATTTGAGGAATATCGACATGGGAATTCCGATCGTTTTTTATCGCACCTACGATAACTTCCCTCCCCCGGGTTGGTCCAAGTATATAAAGTTTCGCACCGTCTTCCCAAAATTTCTTTAACTTCTTTTTTATGGGATTATTCTCATCATCTACTTTGCCATCAGCAGCAAAGATTATATCGTTTACTTTTTGTATCTTAAATTCAAACTTATATCGACCATATGCCGTGGGAAGCGTTATTGCAATAGCCAGGAATAAGAGGAGCATGAGGAAGAAATACCCTATTTCCCAATGCTTGAACTTTAATACCCTTGAAATATTCAATAACAAGTAAACCAAAAGCCCGATAAGAACCCAGAATGAGTATGAAAGAAGGACGCTACCAAAACGTATGGGCTTTATCTTGCGCAGGTCTGTCATTATTTTTTTTGACTCATCATTCACAGGCTTAAAAAAGGTAAGGATGTTTTTCCGCAACATCTTGATTTTTTGTATGGAATTATTCACAATTTTGTAATTGGCAGGTATTATGACCAATGATGAAAAGTCCGCCTCACTGGTTAAATGACCGCTGAGGAGCTCTCGGATATCAGAAAGCGCTGATTCAACAGCCATGTAAAGTTCTTTATGTAATTTATTGTTGAGACGAATATTCAGTAATGTTCGATAGGTTATGGATTCTCTGAAATCTCCGTTAAATTTGAACTCCGATACCTCATTTATCTCAAAGTCCTTTTGGAATTTTTCGATCATGGAACGAAGCGAACCGGTGTTTGTTGAACTGGATTGAGCGTTCGAATAAAACTCCGATAGAGATCGGGAGAGCCAATCACGTGTTGGGTTTTCAGCAAAGATTAATTTTTCATAAAATCTTAGTTGAAATTCGTTGAAATGAATATTGTTTTGGGCAGGGACAAAAACAAGTAGTTCTTTTTCCATTACATCTAATGCGCGCGATAAAAGACGCTCCTGACTACTAATGTTTGAAGAAAGATTTCTTACCGCCCAATTAGAGGTAAGGCCTATATTTGCAGAAAGTGCTAAGCAAAGAAAAAGTATGTAGTGAATGGCATTATGCCTGATCCATTCTATGATTATCAATGGGTTTTTTACTATTGCTTGTTTTGAGAGCTTTGTTCGCTTTTCTTCCGGAGAATAAAATGGCCCTGCAGGAATTAAGGCAAGAACAAGGCATGTAGCCAGGATAAAGAGAAGGATGAGGTCCCATCGTTGGAAGTGGGTAAAAATGTCCTGAAGAAATTGATACCCCGCCTCTTTTACATATTCATCGGTATAGTGGACTACCCCATAGAGATTGTAAGCCCTGAGGCGGGCAACAATAATGGCGTTGCCGATCCAAAAGAACAGGACAGCCAGACTACCGAGACTTCCGGCAACAACTCCTATATTCTTGAGTACTTCGACAGCAGAAATAAAACTATATTTCCGTGACATATTAGTTTGCTTCAACTTCATAGCCCCCTTCTAAACAATTTGAGAAATTTTCTCTATGCTTACGCCATGAGCTGCCGCTATCTATGCCAATTTTTCCCCTTGCAGTAACTTATACGGCCAATCGACAAAACCATCTCGGTTAACGCCATCTT
>JAIORJ010000216.1 GCA_021108185.1 Methanococcoides sp.
TACTTGCATTCTATCAATAACAATGAGCCCCATAACTCACTCACCTTCCCAGCCAGATAGAATGCGATCTTAGTTGCATCTCCAATATACATACATTTATTTCTGCAATGGTATAAAAATTTTTCGAAATTGTAACTTATTGCTTATTATGATAATCATGATAATGACATCCAGACCTGTTGTGGCACTCCCTATCCATACACGTAAAATTTCAGGACTGGTTTAGTCAGTTGATGCCGTTCTGATGAATAAAAAAAAGGAGAGCACTTATTATGATTTAGGATTCTGCCCGATTCTCTTCGCTATCTCCCTTACAATCCCTGACTAAACTGCCTTCTTATCCGCCAGCACCTGCCCGCTGATCTTCCACCATGATTTCGGGTAAGCCTTATCCTTCTCCACCGTCGGGGTTTAAGCCCGATCTATTCCTTTTTGCGCAATAATTGCACTGCCGTCGCAACTTTTGATTTTGCCACTTTTTAACATCAACACTTGCTATGCAAGAAAATAAAGTTTTCTCCCAATCCCATTGATGCTCTGGTCAAGATGCTGAAAAGTACTGGCTATAAGGCATCTCGCACCTATTTTTCAGGAACCGGATTTAAGACTGATGTTGGAATTACTCAAATAAAATGAGATGATGAGGGTATAAAATCTACCCTCTCTTTCTCATTATTATATAGGCAGCCGTTAACACTCCTGTTATGAGCCCAAAGGCTTCAAAACCGGGAATACCTTTCTTTGTTGAAGTCGGAGTCGGTGCTTCAATCTCTTCAGTTGGAGCCGGTGTCGGTGTCGGTGTTGCGGTTATTGTAGGTGCAACTCCTTTTTCGGCTATTAAAAATGATGAGAAACCAGGTGTTTGTGCTGTATACTCTTCGTATCCGTCAACAGTCTCTGACCACTGGGTTGCCAGTTCTTCCCAATTGCCATTATTGAATCGATAGAGTGCAATGTTGTTACGATCAATACCTGCATCATCAAGCGATGTTGTAGATACCTTGAAGGTAATGGTTGCAGCTTTGTTCGCATTTTCCCCTGTGTTGATGTCAAGGTAAAAAAATGCATGTTTATTGACATTCACATTAGTGGGATTGGAAGATAGCTCTTCAACAGTTATACTGCCAGTTGCGCCTGGAATCTCAATTGAAGGTATTGTTTCACCAATATTTCCCCAGAAACTTGCAACACCATTTCTCATGGTTTGAGTCTGGGTATATTGATTACTTACTCCTCCGCCGCCGCCACCGCCAGAAGGTTTACGGATTACATTAAATTTGTAATCCTGAGTCGCTGAAAAGACATGTTGATCTGATTCGGTTATCACTTCAATAGTTGCCACATCGTCATATGTGTTTATAGGAAGATTGCTGATTTTAATTTCATATGTTAATTTTGATGGTACGCCTGCAGAAGAGTCATAACCATAGCCATAGCCATAACCAAAATGGTAACCATAGCCATAGCCATAACCGTAATCATAACCATAGCCGTAACCTTGCCGGTAAGCTGCTGTATTTTCTGTCAAAGTTACATCATAGTCATCTGAACCGGAAAGCTGGGTTCCATCTGCGGAAAATGATAGGTCTCCTTTCGGAAGGTTAGACACATTGATTGTGCTTATTGGAATTAAATCATAAGTTTGGAATTCAACATGGACTTTAAAAGTAACAGTTTTCCCTGAGTAATAATTCCCGCTGGGTGATTCCATTTGTATCCTGACTGCACTTGCTGGTCCTGAAAATACTAACATCAATATAATAAATAATGTTAATGAAACACTAATTATTCCTTTTTTCTTTGTACCTTTTCTATAATTTGTTTGACCCACCATATGTACACCACCATTTAGAAATAGTTTTTATTAAATTTTTTAACACAACAAGTGAGATAATCCTATAAATAAGTTATTATATTATCAGCGAAATTTTTTATTGTTTCCTGGTGCTTCACAGGTTATGGGCAAATAACATACAAATTACCTGAATTTTCAACATGTTCTCCCAAACAGTTGAATTTTACATCCACCACACTAAAAAAATTGTCAGAAATAGATAATATTGTGATAGTTACTCATTCCCATATCATTCTACATAATATTTATTCCATTATCCACAATTTTTTAGCGCTCTGTCTAATGGTGAATAACCTTTTCATTTATCTGTATTAAACACTCTTTTATTCATGAATGCAAACAGATTATAGAAAAAATTCGCTAGCCCGTCTTTTGTTTTATAAGATCACACTTGGTCAAAAGTTGCGACGGCACACCCTACCGCACCAGAGCTGCGGAGTATAGTTAGTAAGATGAACTTCTTCCTATTCTAAAATCCCATGCGGCTGCGCACACCTGCAAGTTTGCCGCTGTCCCGCAGGTGGATGTATCCGAGCGGTATCGCAGTGAGGATCAGGATGACTATGAACGAGTTGACGGCTGTGATCTTTATGTGGAAGAGGTAGTTCAGGTAGAAGATGGTGAGCGGGACCCGCAGTATCTAACCTC
>JAIORJ010000125.1 GCA_021108185.1 Methanococcoides sp.
AGTCCAAAGTACTCGAATATCCGTTGTGCGATCGGAATGCCTGCAACGACACAATCCTGTTTGACAAAAACGATCGCTTTGATCTCTTTTTCAGGAACAAGGGTACAGGAAATATCATTTGCTCCAAGGTCTTCCTCAATGAATCTTTCAATTTCGCTGGTCAGTATCATATTACCATGTATATCAATGCTTCAAGAGGTTTATATGCTTTTAGCGTGTTTGGATGCTACGTTGTCGAGAGAATCTCTCGAACGATGTTCAGGATAATTAAGATATATTATTATTATTAATATTTCAATATAATAAAATAAAGTTGCAGGAGTCCAGGATGCTAAAGATCGGAGTGTTCGGATGTGGTGCGATCGGTACTGAGCTTTGTAAAGCTATCGATTCAGGCCACATCGGTGTCGAACTGTATGCTGTATATGACAGGCATGAACAGTCAATAATCAATTTGAAAGAACAGCTCAAAAACACTGACCCAAAAGTGCTTGAGATAGTGGAAATGGTAAAGCACGTTGACCTGGTAGTGGAATGCGCATCCCAACAGGCAGTGTATGAGGTAGTTCCGACCACCCTTCACGCAAAATGTGACGTAATGGTCATCAGTGTCGGTGCTTTTGCAGACAAAAAACTTCTCGATACAACATTCGATATTGCAAAGGAACATGGTTGTAAGGTCTATTTCCCATCCGGTGCCATTGTTGGGCTGGATGGGTTAACATCCGCATCTGCAGCTTCTATATATTCAGTTACTCTGACGACCCAGAAGCACCCGAGAAGCCTTGAAGGTGCTCCGTACATAATCCAGAACAACATCGATCTTGACAGCATCAAAGGAAAGACCGTACTTTTCGAAGGCATGGCATCAGAAGCTGTAAAGGCTTTTCCTGCAAATGTCAATGTTGCAGCATCTTTGAGCATTGCAGGTATTGGTTTTGACAAGACAAAGGTCAAAATAGTCGCAAATCCTGCGCTCACAAGGAATATCCACGAAATAATCGTTGAAGGCGAGTTCGGTATGTTCACAACAAGAGTGGAGAACGTGCCGGCACCGACTAACCCCAAGACAAGTTATCTGGCAGCCTTATCTGCAATTTCCACATTGAAGAAGATAGCTGATCCCCTTCAGGTTGGGACCTGATGGCATGCCGAAAAACGTTTATCACATACCCGGATATTGTATGCCGGTCCGTTGGAATCGTATATAAATAATAAAGAACGGAAAAACAAGTGGTCGTATGCAGGACAGGCAATCTATCATCAACAAGATAAATTCATTGAAAAAAGAACGTAATGCTGTTATTTTGGCCCATTGCTATGCACGGGATGAAGTGCAGGATATCGCAGACTTCGTAGGCGATTCGCTGGGGCTGAGTCAGGAAGCGGTAGCTCAAGATGCAGAAGTTATCGTTTTTTGTGGTGTGAGCTTCATGGCAGAGAGTGCATTCATTCTCTCTCCTGAAAAAACAGTTCTTATACCTGATGCAGATGCCGATTGCCCCATGGCGGCAATGGTAGATGTCGCATCACTGCGTGAACTAAAGGCAGAAAATCCGGGTGCCATGGTCGTCTGTTATGTCAATACACGAGCAGACATCAAAGCAGAAAGTGATATCTGCTGCACTTCAGCAAATGCAGTGGAAGTTGTAAATTCGCTCGATTCAGACAAAGTTATTTTCGTTCCTGACAAGAACCTTGCAGCATACGTTGCAAAACACACCGATAAGACCATCATTCCCTGGAATGGCTATTGTCCTACACATAATCAGATACTTGCAGAAGATGTGGATCTTGCAGTGAACGAGCATCCAGGGGCAGAGATAATGGCCCACCCGGAATGCCGCTCAGAGGTTCTGGAAAAAGCAGACCATGTGTTCAGTACCACTGGGATGATAGGTCATGTGAAAAGCTCCGATAACAATGAATTCATAATTTCCACGGAGCAGGGTATATTACACCAGCTTGAGACTGAGAATCCCAATAAGAAATTCTATCCCGTCTCAAAATTCACATTCTGTCCGGACATGAAAATGATAGATCTAAGTTCTGTCCTTCGCTGTCTTGAGGACATGGAGACTGTTGTGACCGTGCCAAAAGATATTCAGGTGCGTGCAAAGCGCGCCCTTGACCGTATGCTGGAAGTAAAACGCAACCGATAATTATTACAGGAGAACGAATGAAAGCCTATCTTGAACTTATGCGTGCCGGAAATTGTGCAATGGCTGCCTTTGCAGGCCTCATTGGTGTTCTGATAGCTTATAATATTCTCTCCTCTGCTTCCCCTTACGTATCGCTATCATTGTTCGATACTTCACTGATCTTTGCCGTAGTCTTCCTCGTTACAGGAGCTGGCAACGGCTTGAACGATTATTTCGACATCGAAATCGATAAAGTGAACAAACCCTCAAGGCCGATACCTTCCGGTAAGATCTCCTTGAAAAGCGCCCTTTATTTTTCGCTGCTTCTGTTCATAACA
>JAIORJ010000175.1 GCA_021108185.1 Methanococcoides sp.
GGTGCATGTTGACCCAGGTCTTTGCCTGGGGCGGAAGCTGGTTTACTACCAGTTCCCGTGCGGCCAGCATGACCTGTCGATACCGGTTGTCAATCATATAACGGTCTACGTCCACATTGTTAAAATCGTAATAAAGCCTTATTGATTGAATCTGCCTGTAGGTCTGGAGTAGAGGGCGTTCGTCCCATATCCTTACGTTCTGGATTGTTGCATCATGACCTTTGATCTCTTCAGCGCTCAGATTGTCATTGACCTCAAAATCGACCTCTTTAATATTGTTCAGGTTATATGCCTTACGGGTATAATCAATATTATAAGCGATAAAGGGTGATTCTTTGGCTAATTCATTAGGATTAACCACAATTTTTTGTACCAGGACCGGGAGACCGCCGGCCAGGAGTAAAATGGCGCCTAACCATATTGCGCCACTTATAAAGAGCAGCTTTATTTTTGGTCTGAATACGTTATATATGATAAACAGGGACCATAAAAAGGATATTACCATCAAAGCCCTGTAAACAGGTATCTTGACGTGGATATCCGTGTAGCTTGCGCCAAAGGCGGGTCCTTGAGTGGAATAGAGAAGACCGTAGATCTTTAGATGAAAGCCCCAGGCGATAAGGAGGACGATGATAACACCAAGCACGAGAAGGTGCTTGCCGACTTTTTCCGAAATTTTAATTTTGGGTATACCGGTGGGTTTGTCCTCTGTCAGAAGGAACTCACCGATTACCTGGAGCCCGCCGTTTTTTAAATACCAGATGGCGGTCACAAGTCCGGCAAAGAGAAAAAGGACAAGCAACTCTTCCCTGACAAACGTGTAAAAGGGAAGAGAGAACACGTAGAAGCCGATGTCTTTGTTAAATACAGGATCAGTGCTGCCAAAGGGTTGCTGGTTTAGATAACTAAGCACCATGTTCCAGTGTGCAGAGCCGCTTGACGCAATAATAAAACTAACGATCAGAATTGCGGCCAGGATGATAGTGTTCAGGGTCCTGCCGGATACAGGCATTCCACCTATCTCAGCGGTCCTTTGTTCGCTCAAAGGGTGAAAACGTTGAGCTATGTAAAGATTGACGGACAGCATGATGATCAAAAGAAACCAGATCACCGTAGCGAGTCCGAATTTACCCAGTACCATGGTCCAGAATACGGGTGCGAAGTTAAGATTTTGAAACCATAACCAGTTTGGATATATAGAAATAGCTGCCCACAGCAGGACTAACGGTAAAAGTCCTAATAAGATCGTTACATGCTTCATTTTCATAATTTTAGACTCCAAAAGTAAAAGGTTGGAAAAAGCAAATCAAAGATTTGCGAGGAAAGCGATAATAGGACTAAGCAATATTTAATGCAAGTGTTAAAACAGGGAATGTTTGTTTGTAACCGTTCACGGGTTCAGAGGTTGTCCTCATTTCGATGTTTCGCTGTGGGAACGTACATCCGGCGCCTGAGCGTCGGCACATGAGTAACCGATGACCAGAGACCGATACCGCATCAGAGGTCATAAAAAGGGATATCTTTTTTGGTTCTTACACGCCTGCAGACGGCATAGAGCGCCGGAATGAGTGGAAAGGCAACCCTGAACGTTGAACCCTGAACCTGTGAACGGATACGTTTGTTTTTCATTCGATGTTCAACGTTCGATGATCGACGTTCATCTTACAAAACAACTCCGTACGGTATAAATGTAACCTGTGAATGTTTGCAAAACAACTTAGCGCTTATGGGACAGGGACTTTTTTCCGTTGGCCTTTAGACGGTTCAATGCTACTACACTGCCGAATATCATGAGTCCACCGGTCCAGAAGCGCCAGGAGGCGGGATCTCCGAGAAAGGCGATACCCACTATGGCGGTGAAGATGACTTCGCTGGACATGAACACCCCGCCTTCCCATCCACTGCAATAGAAAAAGCCCTGGTTCATTAGAAGTTGGGCTGCCACCGAGGAAAAGACAATTCCCAGAATCATGACCAATTCCACGGGTGAGGACGGAAGGATCGGGTTCATAACGAACTTAGGGAAGGTTACAAGTGCACCCATGGTACAGAAGTACAGATAGATTATTACCGGACCGTTTTTTTCCCGGAGAGTCTTGATAAGGGTTACGGTCAGCCCTGCAAAGACACCGCCCACGAGTGCCACGGTTTGACCGAAAAGTTCCCCTGCAAGGTGAAAATCAAAAAGAACACCAACACCGATCACGACAACGGTAATGCAGGCGATCGCAAGTTTTCCAATCCGCTCTCCGTAAATCAAAAAAGAAGAAATAGCGGCAAAGGCCGGAAAGGAATAGAAGATGACCAGGGCTGTGGATACCGGCAGCAGGCGAATCGCCGTAATAATGGAAATAAAGGCAGCAGATCCGGTAAGCCCCCTGATGATCAGCAGGCGGATGTTGTACCCCCGGTAAAGATTTCCGTGCCGCCCGAAAATTGCAAAGAGTACAACTATACCGCCGAAGAACCTGAAAAA
>JAIORJ010000157.1 GCA_021108185.1 Methanococcoides sp.
TACTTTTTGATTACAAAGCCACATTACGAACTGCCTGGGGCCTGAAAAAGGATACTTCCAATATAATCATACTCGATAAAAAAAGGGTATGCCAGGCTATCGTGCGGGGAAGGGTTGCTGACGATCAGGTGGAGACACTTGTGCAGCTTGTTGAAGATTTGCAAAGCAAGTAAAGAAGAATCCAGGAATAGAAGAAGTGGTTTTAATTTGTTACAGACCTCGTTAAGTGGTTAACCACTCAACGAGGTCTGAACTTTAGCCACTTTAGCTAATTTTTATCACAGGGTTGGCTTTAAGATATTCCAGCCTGTTCAGTCCGTTGACATATGCTTTGGCACTGGCGGTGATAATGTCCGGATCTGCTCCTTTGCCGAGTGCTAAAAGACCGTTTTCTCTTAAACGTACCGTTACTTCGCCCTGTGCATCCGTACCGCCGGTCAGGGCGCTTACGGAAAATCTTAAAAGTTCTGATTTCGTACCTGTTAATTTGGCAATAGCATTAAAAGCACTGTCAATAGGACCGTTTCCGTAATCTGCACCTTGCGCCGACCTTCCGTTTATTTCGAGTTTTACACTGGCCATGGGAAGAACGGTTGTTCCGCTGGTCACATGGAGATATTCAAGGCGGAATATGTCTTTTGTACGCAGGATTCCTTCTGTAACGATCACTTCAAGATCCTCATCCACAACATGTTTTTTCTTATCTGCAAGCTCCTTGAATTTCTTAAAGACAAGCTTTAATTCTTCGTCGGAAAGATCATAACCCAGCTCTTTTAAACGAGAGCGCAGGGCATGCCTTCCGGAATGTTTTCCGAGTACAAGTGTATTTGTGTTAAGGCCGATTGTTTCCGGCTTCATGATTTCATATGTCATGGGATTTTTCAGAACACCATCCTGGTGAATTCCGGCTTCGTGCGCAAAAGCGTTTGCGCCCACAATCGCTTTATTCGGCTGAACAAGGATCCCTGTAATCATACTGACAAGCCTGCTTGTAGGATAAATCAGGTTTGTTTTAATTTCTGTTGATAAGGGCAGAAAATTCGGCCTTGTGTGAAGCGCCATTATAACTTCTTCTAAAGATGTGTTTCCCGCTCTTTCTCCTATTCCGTTTATAGTTACCTCTGCCTGTCTTGCACCGGAGTTGATTGCGGCCAGGGTATTTGCAGTGGCGAGACCGAGATCGTTGTGGCAATGAATACTCAATATCGCTTTGTGTATATTAGGAGTATGGCTCAGGACATATTTTACAAGCTCTGAAAATTCCTCAGGGATTGCATAGCCTACTGTATCCGGCAGGTTGACTGTGGTGGCCCCGGCTTCTATTGCTGCTTCAAAAACCTTGCATAGAAAATCCCGGTCACTCCGTGACCCGTCTTCAGCGGAAAATTCCACGTTATCGGTAAACGACCGGGCATATTTGACGGATTCTACAGCAGTCTTTACTACCTCATCCCGTGTCATTTTAAGCTTGTAGTCCATATGGATATCAGAAGTGGCGATAAAGGTGTGTATCCTCGGTTTTGCTGCATGGCCAATAGCTTTCCAGGCACAGTCGATATCTTCTTTTGATGTCCGTGCAAGGGCGGTAACCTCGGTCTTTTCAAGTTTTTGTGCTATCTGTGAAACCGCATCAAGATCTCCCTGGGAGGCTGCCGGAAAACCGGCTTCAAGAATATCCACCCCAAGTTTTTCCAATTGAACTGCAAGCCGCATTTTTTCAGCAGCATTCATGCTTGCACCCGGAGATTGCTCACCGTCTCTTAACGTTGTATCAAAAATATATACTCTGTCTTTCATGGTTTTACTCCTTTCTTGAATAAATTATATAGCTCATAGCTCACAGCTCATAGCTGATAGTCTGAAGGATTTAATCCTTTTACTATCAGCTATCAGCTAAGAGCTATGAGCTCTTCATTTTGACAATTTATATTGAAAACTATCAGCCAGGGCCTGCCAGCTTGCTTCTATGATATCAGGGGAGACGCCTATTGTACTCCAGATATCATCCTGGTCTCGTGACTCTATAAAGACACGCACCTTTGCAGCGGTTCCGTCACGACCGTCAATTACGCGTACTTTAAAATCGACAAGACTCATGGCATCGAGATCAGGAAAAAACTTATCGAGAGCCTTTCGCAGGGCATTATCAAGTGCACTGACAGGGCCGTTGCCTTCTGCGGCCGTTATTTCTTGAAGTCCGTCAACAGCTATCTTAATAGTTGCATGGGATGAACAGGGTCGATTTTTATTCTTTTCAATAGTTACTCTGAACGATTCCAGTTCAAACAGGGGCTTAAACTGTTCAGTGAACTTTTCCACAAGGATTTTAAATGAACCGTCGGCTACATCAAACTGGTATCCTTCCTGTTCCATATCCTTTATTTTAGATACTATTTTATTACTGTCATGACCATT
>JAIORJ010000159.1 GCA_021108185.1 Methanococcoides sp.
AACAGAGTAGGGTCGTCTTCTTACCGCTTCCGTCAAGTATCCGCCTTCTTCATAGCCAACGTAGCCGGGAGGTGCACCGATTAGTCTTGATACTGCATGCTTTTCCATGTATTCTGACATATCTATTCTGACTATGGCCTGTTCGCTGTCAAAGATAAATTCCGCCAGGGCTTTTGCAAGCTCGGTTTTTCCGACACCTGTAGGCCCCATGAAGATAAATGATCCTATGGGTCGATTCGGATCCTGGAGCCCGGAGCGAGCCCGGCGAACAGCATTGGACACAGCGGATATCGCTTCAGTCTGCCCTATAACTCGAAGACCGATACGCTCTTCCATGGAAACAAGTTTTTCCTTTTCTCCTTCGAGCATTTTATTAACCGGAATACCGGTCCACTTTGATATTACCTCGGCAATATCTTCATCATCGACTTCTTCTTTTAGCATTTTACTGTTTTCCTGGAGCCGGATAAGTTCCTCGTTGGCCTCGTTAAGGCGGTTTTCAAGTTCCGATGCTTTTCCGTATCTGATCTCAGCAACTTTTGCCAGGTCGCCCTCTCTTTCAGCTTTCTGCTCTTCAATTCCAAGTTTTTCCTGTTCTTCTTTAATTTTTTGTATATTCTGTATCAGATCCTTTTCATTTTGCCAGTGGGCCTTCATTCCAAGGATCTCCTCTTTCATAACCGAAAGTTCCGCTTCAATTTTTGACAGGCGCTCCTTAGATGCATTATCAGATTCCTTTTTCAGAGCTTCGCGTTCGATTTCCAACTGGGTTATCTTCCTTTGAATTTCGTCTATTTCAGCGGGCATACTGTCGATTTCAATCCTGATTTTTGAGGCGCATTCATCCACAAGGTCTATCGCCTTATCAGGAAGAAACCGGTCTGAAATATAGCGGTCTGAAAGAGTTGCCGCTGCGACGATGGCTGAATCCTTAATCCTGACGCCGTGATGGACTTCGTACTTTTCCTTCAGGCCCCGCAGGATAGAGATAGTATCTTCTACTGTTGGTTCAAGCACCATGACCGGTTGAAATCGCCTTTCAAGGGCTGCGTCTTTTTCTATATATTTGCGATATTCGTTCAAGGTGGTAGCGCCCACACACCGCAGTGTTCCCCTGGCAAGGGCAGGTTTGAGCATGTTGGATGCATCCATGGAGCCTTCACTGGCGCCTGCGCCAACCAGTGTGTGCAATTCATCTATAAAAAGGATTACCTCTCCTTCGGCTTTTTCCACTTCTTTTAAAACCGCCTTTAAGCGATCTTCAAATTCGCCTCTGTATTTTGCTCCCGCTATAAGTGCTCCCATATCGAGTGCGACCAGGCGTTTGTTTTTTAAAGTTTCCGCAACATCCCCTTCAACAATCCGCTGGGCAAGGCCTTCAATAATTGCGGTTTTTCCAACGCCCGGTTCGCCGATAAGAACAGGGTTGTTTTTGGTTCTTCTTGAAAGGACCTGAACAACGCGCCTGACCTCTTCATCTCGTCCGATAACCGGATCAAGCTTTCCCAGCCGGGCAAGATCGGTAAGGTTTCGGCTGAACTTATCCAAAGCCTGGTATTTTTCTTCGGGATTCGGGTCTGTTATACGTTGAGATCCGCGGATATCAATGAGGACTTTTAGAATCGATTCCCGGGTTATGCTTAAACGGCCAAGGATTTTTGCAGCCTCTCCATCTTTTTCATCAGAAATAGATAGAAGAATATGCTCTATACTTACATACTGGTCCTTCATTTTGGCCGCTTCTGTAAAAGCAGCATCAAGAACTGTTTTGGTTCGCTGGGATATGTAAACATCTCCCGGCTGGCCGGCCTTTGGCAGTTTATCAATAGCAAGCGCTACCTCCTGGGATACAACACTGGGAGATACACCCAGCTTTTTCAGCATTGACCCGGCTATTCCTTCCGGTTCGTTAAGCATGGCACCCAGCAGATGCTCCGGTTCAATCTGCGGGTTATTATGCTTTGAGGCCAGAGCCTGTCCATTTTGAATTAGTTCTTGTGATTTTATGGTAAATTTATCAAACTGCATTATTTCCTCCTGGAATAATTTATTAAAGGTTGAAGGTGTTTAGACTGAACCAGGCTTCGCTTCCAGCTACGCCCCGGCAAGGGGCTGAAGGGAAAAGAGGACTGATGTTTTTCAGGGGCAAAGCAGTTATCAGATCAAGTATTTTATATATGCCATGTTCATCCCTTTGCTAACAGTCTTCAGCCTTCAATCTATCCACCTGAGCAGTTACATTTAAATAGAATATAAACACGCTCAATTTGATGTCAAACCTCTTGATTTTGTGCAGCAAATAGATAAAATAGAGTAAGTATAATGGAAATAAGTTAAAATTTTCTTTCAAGGGGAACATTTTTTAGAAGTTCTTGTCTAAGTATATGAGGGAAACGACTAATACAT
>JAIORJ010000126.1 GCA_021108185.1 Methanococcoides sp.
TTGTTCTCATGTGGATCACTCAAGACCTTAACGAAGTTTCCGAATAAAAAAGTATTCAAGCTTGAACGTTTGTTCTGAATGGTCTCTGTTTATTCACCTTATCTGCTCCTTACCACACTTCATTTATATATCTCAGCTGACCTATTATCTCTGATGACAAAACCTCTGGTAGTTCACGATCCAGTTCATAAGACCATCATCCTCTCTGAATTGGAACAGCTTCTTATCGGTACGCCTCAACTTCAAAGACTTCGTGGCATTCAGCAGCTTGGTCTTGCCGATGTGGTATTTCCGGGTGCGAACCACTCCCGTTTTGAACATAGTCTTGGAACGATGCATACGGCATCTCTTCTGGGCAGATCGGTAGGACTCGACAATGAAGATATTATGAAACTAAGGCTTGCAGGCCTTCTTCACGATGTGGGTCATTCCGCTTTTTCACATGCTGTGGAAAGTGTATTGAAAAGGGATCCTGCGATACAGCCAAAGATGTGTGAGAATTGTTTTGTTGATCATGAAGCTTTTACAAAATATATCATATCAGAGGTAATTCCTGAGGACAACATAATTGCGAGATATGTTCGGGATGAATTGGGCTATGATCCCTTTGAGTTCTTCAATGAGGTGTCGAAGATCGCTACGGGTGATCTATCCATTGAAAAGCCCTATCTTTCTCAGTTGATGTCAGGGGATATAGATGCTGATCGTATCGATTTTTTACTTCGCGATTCTTACCATACGGGGGTATCCCTGGGGCTTATTGATGTCGACCAGATAATGCAAAGTCTGTGCATTGTGAATGATAATGTGGTGTTCGGTTCTCCTGGCTCGGGTAGTTTTGATGAGGAACTTACATTGGCAGCTGCGGAATCGATGCTCATCGCACGTTCTCATCATTATACTGCGATCATTCATCATCCTCGTACTCAAGCTGTCAGGGTCATGCTCCTTTATGCGCTGGAGATGACCCTTCAGGAGCAGAAGGAGTTATTTGGGGATGAGGCCGTTGGAAATATGGTTGCGGATTTCTTTACTACCTATAATGATGCAGATCTGCTGAATTTCATCAATGCGAAGGGGGGTGAGGTGGCAAGGGGTCTGTTGCAGGATATTCGTGATGGGCAGATCTATGTTCCGGTTGCCCGGTCCAATCAGAAGACGCTATCTCCGGGTACAAAGATGGCACTTTCGACCATTGCACGCAGTGGCAAGGCTACAAGGATGTTCGAAAAGGAGCTGGAAAAGAGGTTGGGGGATGTGCTTGTCGATCTGAGCATCGCAACGGGGGTCCCTAAAAGTGCCAGGGTGATGTTTGGCGGGAGCGAGAATTTCTTCTACGATGAGTCTGCTCTGGCAAACGGTCTGGTCCGTGCGATATCCCGGCAGATGTCATTGACCGTTTTCACTCATCCCGATGTTGCCATTACTTCGGAGCTTTCTTCTGCCCAGGCGGCGATGCATGATATTGTGGATGACCTCTCACCGAAACTGCTTCATTTCATCAGGGAGGAACAGTATCTTCCCATAGAGGGTTTGATCCTTCTTCTTTATGCTATTCATGAAATGTTCGAGGAAGTGCATGATGGCTTTGTCTCTATCCCGCGTATAAGGAACATCACCTGGTTGTACAAGAAGGTTGCATTTTTCAAAGAGGACATCAGGTTAAAATACCTGTTCGACTATGAGTTCCACACAAGATATGGTTTCCTTTACAGCAACAAGGTCTATGAGGACATTCAGTTGCTGGTAGCTATGGGGATCGTGGATGAGGACCTGCGTTATTTTGAGAAGGATGGCAGGTTCAGGCAGCGGTATGAATATGTGCTGACAGATGCAGGTGTGCAATATGCGGCAGATCTTGTTGATCCCTATCAACGTGATTATTACAATGAACAAACATTCCATTCCCCGTGATATCGTTACAATGCCATTGGCAAGATTTCAGAGCGATCGGGAAAAGAGAATATCAGGTGCGAAAAAATGAAATTAGGCGAGATAGTGCTGTTAAAGACCAGCCATAAGGGTAAGATCAGAGAATTCATCACATCGGTATCTGATGAGAAGTTCCACTCGGATTTTGGCATGATAGAAATGTCAGAGTTGCTGGAAAAGAAAGAAGGGGAAACGGTGGAATCTCATATGGGCCAGACCTTTGTCATCCAGCTTCCCAGGATGCCGGATTTCTTCAGGCATGCAAAACGTACTGGTACGCCTATCATGCCCAAGGATATTGGTATGATATTGGGCTATACCGGTCTCAATAAGAACGATACTGTACTTGATGCCGGCACAGGCTCCGGTATTCTTGCCATGTATCTGGGCTCTATTGCAAAAAGGGTGCTCAGTTTTGAGGTAAGGGATGATTTCGCGGAGGTTGCTCG
>JAIORJ010000010.1 GCA_021108185.1 Methanococcoides sp.
GTCGTGGATGAATTTCGGAATTTATTCTTCTATTATTCTACTAAATTATTAACATGTATAGGTTTAAATGTAAAAAGGTTAAAAAGAATGTATGCAATTAGTTCGACAAATTCAATTCAAAAGAAGTCCTCTTTTTGATAAAATTTCGTTTCTTTCCAAGAATTTGTTTAATGTTGCAAGTGCGACGAGAAGTTCGCTGTTGGAATACAGGACTCAACATTTGTTGAAAACTGCTTATGAAATGATCATGAATGGCTACTTTTCCATGCGACACTGGTAACGGTGGGGTATGAAGCGAGAGGGACAATTTACTGACAGCTCCGAGATACACGGAGGGCTGCTGGATAGCCACGAAACCTAGGGGAAACGAAAGTGAAGATGTGATAAACTTCGTCATTAAAAATCGGTGAAAGTATCTGATACACCGAAACCAAAATGGTGAGCCGTCGGAAAGGGATGTTTGCAAGATCTCCTTTATCATTCATTGTACGGTCGGAGGAGAGCATCTCCCTAAGGGTTTTATTGAACTTCTAACAACGAGAACTCGGTAAACCTCATACATCCCAGTCGAAAGACTGGTATCTCGGACGTAAGAACGAGGGATGATGTAGGAGGCAAAGGATGTCGGAAAAAGCGAATGCTGTCCTGTAATCGAACGGATAGGGTGTTTTCACCCAACCCGAAAGGGTGCTGACTTCCAAAACAGGTCTTGACGAAATAAATGTATTGAAACGACTGAATAATTGGAGAAGTTAAGCGATGAGTCAAATCATTGAACAGACCAATAAACCTGGGAACAATGGGAAGAGATCGATTGGGATCACCATAAAACCATGTAAGACGTATTCAAGAACAAATCTTTCGAGAAACCCGAAAGCGGAACTGGAAGCAAGTTAAGAATTTACAGAAACTTCTGGTTCGATCACACTCGGTGCGACTGATTGCGGTTAGAAAGGTCACACAAGAGAACAAAGGTAAGTATACTGCGGGAATTGATGGGAAAGTTTATAGAGATCCCACAGCTCGCATGAAACTCGTGAATGAAATTAAATTTCTAATGATAAGTATATGAACTTGTGATTAGATTCTGATCAAAAAACTGGTGGTGACACTGGAATTTTGGAAGGAAAGATGAAAATCTCCCCCTCAAGGAACATGGTGACATGAATCGGGTTCACAAGGCGCGAGCCACGTGCCTTGAAAGAGGCACGCGTGGTTCCAAAAAGAGGAAGAGAGAAGTAATTCTCTCTCCTTATTTAACCCTATACAGTAAGACAGAGATTTTTTAAAGACCGATATTGGATTCGATATAATGAATTATGGAAATTACTCAAAGACCACGAAGTATATAAAAAATTGGAAGAGATATGCGGATCGCATCCTCCTCAACAAGTACTAAAGCAGGTAGATCGGAATTTTAAATCATTTTTCATAGCAATTAAAGTTTGGAAAAGGACTCCTTCCAAATTTAAAGGAATGCCCAAACTTCCACATTACAAACGAAAGAATGGAAAAAATTTAGTATATTTCACCAGTTTGCAATGTAGATTAAAGAATGGTTGTGTTTTCCTTACAAATAAAATGATGAAACTCGGATTTTCTAAAATTAAAACCGATCTTATATCTGTAAAAGGATTAAGGATTATCCCTCTTGGAGATCGATATAATATCGAATTAATCTATAATTATGAGCCAGAAGATTTACATTTGGATAAAAATAACATTATGGGTATTGATTTAGGACTTAATAATATCGTAACTGCATCAGATAACATTGGAAAAACACCTTTTATTATCAAAGGCGGTATTCTAAAATCTATTAATCAATTCTATAATAAAGAATTAGCCAAGTATAAATCATTATCAAAAAATCGTAATAAAAAAGAAATAACAAACCGTATTTTAAAGATTCATCGAAAACGAAATAACAAAGTGCGTGATTTTTTTCATAAGACATCGCGTAAAGTTATCAATCACTGTATCATAAATAATATCGGCACGATTGTTATCGGATATAATGAAGGATGGAAACAAAATGTTAATATCGGTAGGAGAAATAATCAGAATTTTGTTTCGATTCCATTCCTAAAACTCATTCAGCAAATTGAATATAAATCCGAGATGATTGGAATTACTGTGATTAGAACTTCCGAAGACTATACTTCTCAAGCTTGTTCATCATGTGGTATTATAAAAAAGAGTAATCGTAAATATCGAGGATTGTATGTGTGTTCAGAATGCGGATCTGTTCTAAATGCGGATGTAAATGCGAGTAAAAATATATTGAAAAAAGGAGTCCCTAAGTCCAAATGGATAGGGGATAGAGGATGTTTGAATCATCCAGTAGTGTTAAAAATCTCGTAAAAAAGATTAATAACCTTCGAATCCACGTCCTTCAGGG
>JAIORJ010000073.1 GCA_021108185.1 Methanococcoides sp.
GGGCTTCTGCAAATTTGGTGTAGTAGTCCCTTTCCTTATGCCTTCCGTCACAGCCAGCCATGACGATAAAGCGTGTGATCTTTCCGCTCTTTACAGCCTCAACGATCTTATCTGCCACAGAGAGGGCAGCAGCGTGTGCAAATCCTCCGACAATGGTACCGTCTTCAAGTTGTTTTGGGGGCTGGCATGCAATCGCCTGTTCTACTATGGCGGAGAAGTCCTTTGTGCCATCCTCTTTAGCATCGATGTGTTTGACCCCATCGAAACCGACTACGCTTGTGGTGTATACTCTGTTGATGTAACTGTTTTTTGGAGGGACAAGGCAGTTGGTCGTCATGAGTATAGGGCCATTGAACGTTTCGAATTCGTTCTTCTGGTTCCACCATGAACCTCCATAGTTTCCGACAAAGTGGTCATATTTCTTGAATGCGGGATAGTAGTTTGCAGGAAGCATCTCGCCGTGGGTATAAACATCGACACCTGTGCCTTCGGTTTGTTTGAGCAACTGTTCCATGTCCTTAAGGTCATGTCCACTGATGAGGATGCCTGGATTGTCCCTTGTGCCGAGGAAAACTTCCGTTGGTTCCGGATTGCCGTAGGTGGATGTGTTCGCCTTGTCAAGAAGTGCCATGACATTGACACCATATTTTCCACATTCGAGGACAAGTCCTACGAGGTCGTCAACACTCAGGCTGTCATCAAGGGTTGAAGCAAGTGCCTTTTCGGCGAATTCGGATAGTGCTTCCTCGGTGTATCCAAGAACTTCTGCGTGATGTGCGTATGCAGCCAGACCTTTCAGACCGTATACCAGCAGCTCCCTGAGGGACCTGATGTCTTCGTTCTGGGTATTAAGAACTCCTACGCTTGCTGTCTTCAATGCTTCAGTATTGATTATTGCAGCTTCTGGGATGGTGAACCTTGTCTCAGGATGGCTTACTCCGAGAGTTGCTTTTACCTTTTCACCGAAGGACATGTCCTTTGTTTCTCCAAGGTCGATGTTCCTTGTTGTGAGGTTCTTTTTGATGCTCTCTCTCAGTGAGATGCCTTCATTGATGAACTTATTAAAGTCACTTGAACTGAAATTAGTGTTAGTGACAGTTGAGAATAGTGCTTTCATGAGGAAGCTATCGACATTTTTGTCTTTTATGCCATTCTCCCTTGCTTTCTGATTATAATATGCGATCCCCTTGAGGATGTATGTAAGTTGGTCCTGAAGATCTGCGACATCCGCTGTCTTTCCACATGCTCCGGCTTTGGTACAGGATTGTCCTTTAATAGTTTCTTCACATTGATAGCAATACATTTTTTTCTCTCCTTTTTGCTGCATCAGTTAAGTATCATTAGGATATTAACTACATTAATGATACTACTATATAAATGACCAGTTTCCTGGTTGATACCTGCTATCAGTGAACAATGGCCTGGCATCGATTCTTAATTTTTCTCTTGTGAGAATCTATTTATAGAAATGAGGGAATTTAGCCGGAAAGGCCCGATGCTTTATCAGGAGTTACTAAAATGATCCCCGCTGAATTCCTTGTCATTCTCTTAGGTCTTGCTTCCGCTGCAGCATGGGGTGCGGCTGATTTCGGAGGCGGTTTTGCTTCAAAGCGTACCAGTGAGTACTCTGTTGTAATTCTAATGCAGGCTGTAGGTCTGATACTGCTTCCAATACTGGCGATAGGTTTCTCAGAACAGTTCCCGCAGGGTGGTGGCATCTTCTGGGGTTTTGTCGCGGGTGTGGCGGGAAGCCTTGGTCTTGTCTTTTTATACCGTGCCCTCTCGCAGGGAAAGATGGGAGTGGTTGCTCCTGTCTCTGCGATCATCACGGTAGCTTTGCCGGTGATGTATGGTGCTGCTACGGAAGGGTTGCCTTCGGTCTATCAGATGGCGGGTTTCATGGTAGCCCTTGTAGCAATGTGGATGATAAGCAGCAGCGATGATGACGGTGACATAAGAAGGCAGGACATTGTGCTGCCTCTATTGGCAGGGGTAGGTTTTGGCATCTTCTTTATTTCAGTTGATATGTTCAGTGAGGATGCTGTATTCTGGCCTCTTACGGTTGCAAAGTTATCTTCGGTCATAACTATACTGCTGATCTCAATTCTCACTAAATCGCAGGGAATCCCCACTCGTGGAGCCCTGCCGCTGATCATCCTGGCAGGAATATTCGATGCAGGGGGAAATCTTTTCTTCGCACTTGCCTCTCAGGTCGGGAGGGTCGATATCGCCACTGTGATCGCATCTCTTTATCCCGGAAGCACTGTGCTGCTCGCATGGGTATTTTTGAAGGAGAGGCTTGCTCTGAAGCAATGGATGGGTGTGGTTCTGGCTCTGGTGGCTATCATCTTCATTTCTTTGTAAATGTCTGAATATATTGCATGGCATGTTATCTTT
>JAIORJ010000096.1 GCA_021108185.1 Methanococcoides sp.
CCTCTTTAGGACTTCTCATATCCGGCTCTGAAACAATCTCTATAAGGGCCATTCCTGAACGATTATAATCAATGAGTGTTCCCTTCGATTTCTCAATACTGCCCATGTGAATGAGCTTACCCGGGTCTTCCTCCATATGTGCACGTGTGATCCTTACCACATGTTCCCCATCCTCACCCTCAATAACGACCTTGCCGTTCCCGACTATAGGGAAATCATACTGGGTCGTCTGGAAACCTTTTGGAAGGTCAGGATAATAATAGTTCTTCCTATGGAACTGGGTCTGCTCCACAACTTCGCAATTAAGGGCCATCCCTATCTTAATGGCAGATTCAACCGCTCCCTTGTTGATAACAGGCAGTGCTCCGGGAAGTCCCATACAGACCGGACAGACATGGGTGTTCGGTTCAGCATCATGATATTGTGTGGAACAACCACAGAACATCTTAGTATTAAGATTGTTCAACTGAACGTGGACCTCAAGGCCTACCATAACACCATCCGGATTTTCATATACCATTTAAGCCACCTCCCCTGGTCTTGCTTTATTATGATCGGTATTCTTCTCGAACGAATATGCCGCACGAATAAGAGTTGCCTCATCGAAATGATTTCCTATGATCTGTAAACCTACAGGCAGACCATCAGAAGAACCACATGGAACCGAGATACACGGAACTCCGGCAAGGTTCATCGGAACAGTGTTCACATCGGTCAGATATTGGGACAATGGGTCCTCCACCTTCTCACCGATCTTGAATGCAGGCAATGGCATCGTAGGAGCCATTAGAACATCGAAATTTGCAAATGCCATTTCAAAGTCCTGCTTTACGAGGGTTCGCACTTGCAGTGCCTTAAGGTAATACTTATCCTGATATCCTGCAGACAACGCATACGTTCCAAGAAGGATCCTGCGCTGCACTTCTTTGCCAAAGTTCTCTGCGCGTGTCCTTGATGCCATAACATGCCAGTTCTCACCCTCGTTCCTCGGACCGTAGCGAGTACCATCGAAACGTGCAAGATTGGATGAAGCTTCGCTCATGGCTATGGTATAGTAAGCTGCAAGGGCATACTTCGTGTTCGGCATGGAGACCTTCTCCCAGGAAGCGCCCATTTCCTCGTACTTGTTGATCGCATCCCACACAGCCTTCTCAGTGCCGCTGTCAACGCCTTCGCCGAAATACTCATCCGGCACACCGATCTTAAGACCCTTCACATCATCGACCAGTGCAGCCTGATGATCGATCTTTTTATCAATGGAAGTACTGTCACGGGCATCATACCCGCCGATCACATCCATGACGGCTGCGATATCCTCCACACAGGTCGCCATGGGACCGATCTGTTCGAGGGAATTCGCATAGGAGATCAGGCCATAACGTGAAACTGCACCATAGGTCGGTTTAAGGCCCACAACGCCACAGAACGCAGCCGGACATCTCACAGAACCGCCTGTATCGGAACCAAGGGAAATAGGAGCTTCACCTGCTGCAACCACTGCGGCACTGCCACCGGAAGAACCTCCAGGAACTCTCTCATGGTCCCAGGGATTAAGAGTGACACCATAGCAGCTTGACTCGGTGGATGTACCCATGGCAAACTCGTCCATGTTCGTCTTGCCTATGATGACCGCGCCAGCCGCTTTGAGCCTCTCGATAACATGTGCATCATAAGGAGGCACATAACCTTCCAGTATCTTGGAACTGCACGTTGTTGAAAGCCCTTTTGTAGAAATATTATCCTTGATAGCAATAGGAACCCCGGCAAGAGGACCAGCGACTTCACCTTTGTCGACCATCTTTGCAGCATCCAGTGCACCATCAGAGGTACAAGTGTATCCATTGATACTGCTTTTTTCGATGAGCTCAAGGTATGAAGCGGTCACTTCTTCTGCGGAGGTCGCAGCAATTTTCTCTTTAACATCAGAAATGCTTAACCATTTAGTCATTCTCCACCTCAAATGATCCTCGGCGCTTTGATATAGCCGTCCTTTTCTTCAGCAGTATTCGTCAGCACATCTTTCTGGTCAAGTGACGGTGTGACAACATCCTCCCGGAATACATTCATGATATCTGCCACATGGTATGTAGGTTCGACACCTTCAGTGTCCACTTCGTCAAGCTGACCAAAATAATCCAATACAGAACTTAACTTCACAGCATAGTCTTCTGCCTCTGCATCATCTATCGCGATGCGGGCAAGCCATCCTACGTGTTCTACCTCGTCTTTTGTGATCATAAGGAATTCCTCAGATAATTGGAATAATAAAACATAGTGTGTTCTAATATGACTGATAGAAATCAAGTACTTAATATTAATATGTTGGGTTGA
>JAIORJ010000053.1 GCA_021108185.1 Methanococcoides sp.
CCTCCGTCCTGTAGCTTGGGAAACGATTTTTCGATATCGTGGTTGTTCATTTTATATAATCGTGTTCTCTCCCCCAAATGAGCCACGCTTTGGCCATATCTCCTATTCGGCCCCTTTTCTCTGGTGGGACAGGATCTTCCCTGGTGATTGATTTCAAGGCCCAAAACCAATGGGCTGGTCTGTTCTCCAATTCACGCATTATGAAGGGAATAGCAATCGGCCCCATGCCAATGATTTGCTGATAAGCCGGGTGCATTGCAATCTCAGTAATTGATGAAAGCGGCGCTGTAGCCTCTTCCCACTCTTGTTTGAGTCTGAAAAATCTTGTGGCGGGATCGGCCCATTGTCTTGAAATCGGTGTCATAAAATGATTAATTGAATTCTTTAAGAATTCCTTTAATACGTCTGATTCGTCACCGACAGCACTACCAATCTCTGGCAAAAATCCAAGACCTCCATCTGGTTCCAAATACATAATACATGGATGACTCACCGGAACAGCTCCTTTGCTTTTTCAGTTACGCTGTTAAAGAAAATATCATTCTTAAAATCACGCAGTTTTTCGAAATCCTCCCACATGTCTTCTGCCTTTCCAAGGTATTCAGTTATTCGAAATACATCTATGTCGAGGATTAAAGGCAATCTCTGGGCTGTGGTCGGTTTGTCCATAGTCTGAGTTATAATGGCGGTTGCCTCTATATCGGGGTTTGGAACCTCAAGGCGCATAAAAAAGTGGGAGACTGCCTGAGGGAGGTTAGGAGCTATTTGAGGATTAGTTAAAAGGTATTCACTAAAGTCATTAAACGGTAGTGGGACTTCAATACGGTTTATATATCGTAAGCCAATTCTTATGACCCTAATAGGGTTAACTATTTCGGAGTATAATTCCCACAAGTCACGGCCTTCGGAACGGAATAATTCCCAGTTTTCGTAGGGTTTCAGTTTGTTGAAAGCAAAACCGTCTATCTTAGACTGTACTACCTTCTTTTCTTTGTGTGAGCGAAAAAAGTATCCTTGCGTTCCGGTCTTAGTTGGAAGAGAGGAGAGTTTGTCTTTCTGTGATAACTTGAAGTCGGCCTTTAGAAAACGCTGTTCCTGTTTCTCAGAGAAACGGTTTTTTATATGATCATGAAAACTCTCTAAGCTCTTAAGATCCGTTTCCTCAGGGAGTTGAGCTTTTATGTCTATAACAGCTTCTGTAATGGGCGCATTTGGAAAGACGGTGTAGTCGCTCAAATTAATCTCCAATTAATACCGTTTATTAGGCAAGGCGGTAATGGCTACCATACGCTGACAATCTGTTTGATTGATTTTTCTGCTATATTAAATAAAAATAACTTTAAGGTCAACACCTTATATTGCTAACTGGATATTCGATATAAGGTTTCACGCTGTTAACAATACCATATCTTGTGGGTGCTTAACTCAATACATACAATATATAACAAGGAAAACCTGAGAGATGAGAAAAATATCCAAGATGTTGATTTTAGGGCTCTTTTTTGGGGCAGGCTTACCCCTTAACTTCTCCGTAAAAATCAAATGCTTGCCAATTTCAGGACATTGTTTTTCCCATAAAGAGCTTATATCGAATATCCAGATTGCTAATGTCATTATGCGCTACGGGCCTGACGCCTGAGTTATAATTCGGACTCTATTTCTGTTCTTCTCCGGATCAGTATATCTATTGCGTTTTCAGATCTTATAACCCCTTTCTCGTTTCCTCTATTTTCATAATGCATCTGGTTTAGTTCCAGGGTTTCAATTGATAGTCGAATTTGTCGTAATTGTTCTTTTGGGTCTTTGTTGCGCCACATATCTATAGCTTCTTTAGCCGTTGTTTCATCGGCAATACTCATCTCTAAGCTCCCTATCCCGCATTTCTCATGAACAACTCATAAAATATAATGCGTAACATAATTGTATTATTGAAAGTTATTACTATCTTTGCCGTACAGGCTGCTTAACGCTTTGTTTATGGAACTAATAAAAAATTTCTTTATAATTTATTCACCCTTCGGGCTATCTATTCATTCAACAGCCGGAAAATTAAGTATAAGTTCGTCCAGTCTCTTTTCAACCACCAACGCCTTTTCATTGTTTGAAAACAGATAATCAAAAAACCTGTCCGCTCCATTGAAAAAAGCATCAGACAAAGCATGTACGGAAACCTTTACGATTTTATCTGATTCTTCGGGATTATAGTTTATCGCGTCCGGGTTTGATTGATCGGTATATTCGATCTTTCTGCAATCCCCCAGACCCATTATGCTCGAATAATCACTGTATGA
>JAIORJ010000151.1 GCA_021108185.1 Methanococcoides sp.
TTCCTTTCGTTAAAGACGGGATCTACGCTTCGCTCCGACAAGTTTCAAGCCGTGACCGGCTACGAATATTTAAAAGTCTTCAGTTTGCCTGATGGCAGACTGAAGACTTTTTATTTTCAACTCAAACAAAGGATAATTATATGTCCGGCAAGTCCTTTAAAAGATTTTTTATTGGTTTTTTTGTATTGGCTGTTGTTTTTCCAGTCATTGGGTTATTTCAAGCCGCCGTATTTTTGGGTACTGCGAATGCAGCTTCAGGCGGTGTTGATGAAATGCCATGCTGGCCCCACGAAAAAAGCGATCTTAATCCTGACCCGGCAATTGTATTCGGAAAACTGCCAAACGGTTTCAGATATGTACTTATGGAAAATCACGAGCCTAAAGCCAGGGTGAGCATGCATCTTAATATTCAGGCAGGTTCAATGAATGAATCAGACCACGAGCAGGGTCTGGCACATTTTCTTGAACACATGCTATTTAACGGATCCACACATTTTAAACCAGGAGAACTTGTAAAGTATTTCCAGAGCATAGGCATGCAGTTTGGACCTGACGCAAATGCCCATACAGGATTTTACGAAACGGTTTATGATATCCTCTTGCCGGAAGGAGACAGGGAAGATCTTAAAAAAGGTCTTGTTGTATTAAAAGACTATGCTCAGGGTGCATTTCTATTGCAATCTGAGATCGATAAAGAAAGGAAAGTTGTTCTTGCTGAAAAAAGGACCCGTGACAGTGCATCATACCGCACATTTATTTCAACTTTAAAGTTTGAGCTTCCTGATACAAGGATACCTGAAAGACTGCCCATAGGTAAAGAAAATATTATTAAAAATGCGGACCGAAGCCTTTTAAAAAAATTCTACGATACATGGTACAGGCCTGAAAATATGGTAATTGTCATGGCAGGAGAATTTAGCCCGGACATGGCTGTTTCACTTATAAAAGAAAATTTTTCTTCAATATCGGCAAGGGCGCAACATAGGCCGGATATCGGCATAGGAAAGATAAACCATAAAGGGATTAAATCCTTCTACCACTTTGAAAAGGAAGCCGGAAATACAACTGTGACCATTGAAGTCATAAGAAAGACTGATAAAGCTCCTGATTGTTTTGCATTGCAAAAAAAGTGGTTGCTTAAGGATATCGCGGACCGGATTGTTCAAGACAGGCTGGATACAATGGTCGGCAAAACCGGCACTCCATTTACATCGGCCACCATCAGCTCTGGAATTTATCTGCGGCAGGTAGAATATGCAGCGATTACTGCTGATTGCAGTCCTGAAAACTGTGAAGAAACTTTATCAGTTCTTGAACAGACATTAAGACAGGCAATAAAACACGGGTTTACAAAATCAGAACTTATAAGGGTAAAAAAAGATTTTCTTTCAGGTCTTGATAATGCAGTAAAAAAGGCCTCAACCAGAAACAGCCGCACTCTTGCCCGGAAAATTATAAGCAGCGTAAATAACAACAGGGTACTCCAGTCGCCCAGCCAGGAAAAATCGCTTTTTGCGCCGGTTATCAATTTGGCGGCATTAAAGGATGTGCATGAATCTTTCAAAAAGACATGGGAGCCTGAACACAGGCTTGTCCTTGTTACCGGTAATGCAAGGATTTCTTCCGACAAAAACGACCCAAAAGATATAATACTGTCTTCCTTTAACAAAAGTCAGAATGTAAAAGTGTTGCCACCGGTTGAGAAAAAGTCCGTTACTTTTCCATATCTGCCGGAACCGGAAGAAAAGGGACGAATAATTGCTAAAACAAGAATAGATGATCTTGAAATTGTCCGGATTGACTTTGAAAACGGAGTCCGCCTGAATCTTAAAAAAACGGATTTTAAGGCGGATGAAGTAAAAGTTTTGCTTGCTTTTGGTTCGGGTAGATCTGCTGAGCCTTCCGACAAGGCTGGACTTGCCGCTTTGAGCGAAGCTGTCATTAATGAAAGCGGACTCGGCTCACTTGAGAAAGATGATGTTGAACGTGCCCTTGCAGGAAAAAATACATCTGTTTTTTTTGAAATAGACGAAGATAAGTTTTCCCTTAATGGAATATCAGTGACAAAGGAAATTGAATTGCTGTTTCAGCTTCTTTATGCTCACCTGGTTGATCCGGGATACAGGGAAAATGCTTATAACCTTTCAATCAAACGGTTTGAGCAGGAATACAAGGCTCTTTCCAGTTCCATAGACGGCGCCATGATGCTTTCCGGCAGGCGCTTTCTGGCAGGAGGAGACAGCCG
>JAIORJ010000162.1 GCA_021108185.1 Methanococcoides sp.
GAATGGAAATATCAGGTGCCCGGTGGGGAATTAACGGGTCAGATTCAATTCTGAAGTTACGTTCAGTGGCAAAAAGTAAGAATTGGGATGAATACTGGGAATTTTTCACAACACAGGCTAAGAACAATACATTTTTTCCTGATGAATATAATTTGATGAATGTACAGGAAAAAATGGTTGCTTAACTTTGGTTACACTCATTTAATTTTACCTGTGTTCCCAGATTTGAAAGAGCTGTCTGATGATTTGGAATGGCTATCAGCATTTGCTGTTGAGTTTCGATACCCGGGCGAAGAGGCTGTTGAAGAGGATGCCAAATCTGCATTGGCTATAATGGATCGGGCGCTGGCATTATTGCGTCCAGAAATCCAAGGTTTGACAAACAGGCAATAGATAGTTCAGGGGCAACCAAAAATTATAGAGCATGGAATACTTACTCCACATCCTGATCCTTATCGGCATCTATGTCATCCTCTCCATATCCCTTAATCTCATTACCGGATATGCGGGTCTTTTATCTATTGCCCATGCCGCTTTCTACGGTGTTGGTGCGTACGTTGCTGCGCTCATGGCTCTCAATCTCCACAGCCCATTTCTCGCTAACATAATTTGCGCCGTGATACTTTCCGGCCTTTTGGGAGCCCTGGTAGGCATCCCTTCACTCCGCATCCGTGACGATTATTTTGCTATTGCCACCTTTGCCTTTCAGATAATCACCTTCAGTATCATGAACAACTGGGTTTCTTTTACCGGTGGCCCAATGGGATTGCCAGGAATACCTCAGCCAACTATTTTCGGCTGGAAGATAACCACTCATTATGATTTCCTGATAGTTATTTTTGTCCTTTGCGTTATCACCCTATGGATATCTCACAAAATTGTATCTTCTCCTTTTGGCCGTGTACTCAAGGCCATCCGTGAAGATGAAGTTTTTACTCAGGCCATGGGAAAAAATGTAGCATCTTATAAGGTACTGATATTTGTGCTTGGCGCTGGCATGGCCTCTGTGGCCGGTGTGATGTATGCCTACTATATAAGTTTTATTGATCCCACTTCATTTACCATCATGGAGTCCATCTTTATTATTTCAATAGTAATCATCGGAGGGGCAGGCAATATCTGGGGTTCTGTTCTGGGGGCTGCTGTACTGGTTATTCTTCCCGAGGCGTTGCGCTTTTTAGGTATGCCGAGTTCCATTGCCGCAAATATGAGGCAGATAATTTATGGCGCTCTTTTGGTTATTTTTATGCTCTTCCGGCCACAGGGATTTATAGGGGAGTATTCCTTTAAAAAATAAGGCGGGACTGAACCACAAAGGGCACGAAGAATGGGGTTTGAGGTGTCTTTCTGTTTTTTGATAGCACGGCTTTTTTATGACGAATAATTAGTCGTAAAAGTGGAATAAATCGACTAATCGTTAGCCCTAACCTGGATTGATTTCGTGTAAATTTGTGTTCATTCGTGGCCAATCAATTCCCTCAACTCCAGCTTTTCCATTTGACAGATATAAAATATATTTGTCAATATATGTTAAGGAGGTGATCTTTATGCCGCAGTTAGCCATTTACATTGATGATAATTTGTCAAAAAAACTGAATAAAGCCATAAAAGTTTCAGGGAAATCGCGGTCTAAATGGGTTGCAGATTTGATCAAGGCAAAACTCAAAGATGAATGGCCTGAAGACTTTTTTAAATTAGCCGGCAGTTGGGAAGGAGAAGAGACACCTGAAGAGATTATGGCCACCATAAGGAAGGGTTTAGAGCGGACGGAAAAAAGAGAGGAATTGTCGTGATTCGACTATTAGACACCAACACTTGCATTTATTTCTTGAACCGGGCCTCCGAAAAGGTTGTTCAACAGTTTAAAGAGTTGTCGCCTTCTCAGATAAAGTTGCCTTCTATCACAGTGGCAGAATTGTATTATGGCGCTGAAAAAAGTAAATTCAAGGCAAAAAATCGAGAAAAGGTCAAACGGTTTGTATCCACGTTTGAAATTGTTTCGTTTGACGAAAAAGCCTGTACCGCATATGCGAAAATCCGTCATAGCCTTGAACGATCAGGAACCCCTGTAGGGCCTATGGACCTTCTCATAGCCTCGATCGGCCTTGCCTATAACTTCACCGTGGTTACGAATAATATTAAGGAATTTAAAAGGGTCAAGGGCTTGAAGCTGCAAAATTGGGTTTAACGAGATATGGATCAAGTTTTAAATATCATAAACGTTAATAAAAAATTCGATGGGACT
>JAIORJ010000108.1 GCA_021108185.1 Methanococcoides sp.
CCACACATTAAAGCAAACTATATACAACAAAAACGAGATATTATTAATCATCGGGACTAATGTTGTAGTATCATATTCGTTTTTAGAGATACTTTGGGGAGCTTTCATGAAAATAAAGAGGATCGTTGTTAAGAACCTATTTGGAACGTTCGACCATGATGTTCCGTTGAACACAGAAGAACATATCACCATTCTTCACGGACCGAATGGTATTGGTAAGACTGTCCTACTTCAGATATTGAACTCGCTGTTCCGTTCTAACTATTATGAGCTTTACCGCATTCCATTCAGCAGGCTCGAAATTGAGTTCAGTGACCGGAGCAGACTTTTAGTAAGGAAGAAACTGCACCTGGATGAACTTGGCCCCATCAAAGCCGAGAACAGCAGTTATCGTGAACTGGCATTCGAATGGCTTAAACCCACACATAAAAAGGTCCGTTACACGGTCAAACCTATTGATATTGAAGAAGTTTTCTCGACACCTAAGGTCGAGCACATGATACCTGAGCTTGAGAAGATAGATGATAACACCTGGGTACATTTCACCACACAGGAAAAGCTCACATCCGAGGAGGTAATGAGCCTTTTCAGTGATAAGCTCCCACAAAAGAGAAAGGACGAACCTGTATGGCTCAGGGAAGTGCTGGCTTCCATCAACATCTGTTTCATTAAGACACAACGACTGCTGAGTATTTCGTTCTCCCAATCCGTGGAGACAGAAAGAAGGACCTCAGTCATACCTTCCGTGATAAGTTATTCCGATGAACTTGCAGCCTCCATGCAGAAGAAACTTGCAGAATATGCAGCACTTTCGCAATCCCTTGATCGCACATTCCCTTCTAGACTACTAAAGACGGACAGTAAACATTTGGATACATCCATAGAAGAACTAAAAGTCGAACTTACCGAACTGGAAGATAAAAGAAAACAACTTATCGAGGCAGGATTCATCGAGGCAGAAGGCGGTCTTGACATTGAAGAGATCACAGATATCGATGAGAGCAACAGGAATTTTCTCCAGCTTTACATAGAAGATGTCAAACAAAAGCTCAGCGTATTCAATGATCTTACTCAAAGGATAGACCTTCTTATAAAAATAATCAATTGCAGATTCCTTTACAAGAAGCTCTCGGTCAGCAAAAAAAATGGTTTTGTTTTTACAACGGCAGAAAACATGCCCCTTTCACCGACCAAGCTCTCATCCGGAGAACAGCAGGAACTGGTACTGTTCTATGAGCTGTTGTTCCATGTGGAACCTGAAGCTTTGATACTTATTGATGAACCGGAGATATCACTACATGTCCTATGGCAACAACAGTTCCTGAGAGACTTACAGGCAATAACCCAGCTCGCAGGTTTTGATGTCCTGATAGCTACACATTCGCCACAGATAATTCATGACCGCTGGGACCTTACCGTTGAGCTTAGAGGACGCGATAATGAAGAGATACTTGACAGCTGACGATATCGCGAACAACGTTCGAATGATGCGAACCCAGTTCAGGGGAAGTGTCTTGATAATCGAAGGCAGCACCGACATGAGGCTCTACCAGCGCTTTGTGGATGATAAAAGATGTAAGGTCATCCCCGCCAATGGCAAGGAGAATGCTATCAAGGTCATACAGATCCTTAAACGTTCAAAGATGGAAGGAGTTCTGACCATCGTAGATGCTGATTTCTGGCGGGTTGACGGAATAAGGAACAAGAATGATAATGTACTTGTCACCGACACCCATGATCTTGAGACAATGCTTATTGCATCCGAAGCACTTGATCGTCTTCTTGAAGAATTTACATCACAGTACAAAGTTGAAGCGCTTCATATGCCCATAAGACAACTCTTGCTCTATACAGCAATGCCATTGGGACTTTTCAGATGGCTTTCCTCCTCTGGCAAAGACAAGCTATCCCTTAGGTTCAAGGACATCGATTTTGAGCAGTTCATGGAAGTACAGCCACTATCGATAAACATCAAACGTCTCATACGAGAGGTGAAGGTCAACTCACACGGACATTCCCTGAACGAAAGAGCCATACGCAAAAAACTTATGAAAATGCTTGATGAGGGTCATGACCCCTGGCAGATATGTTCCGGCCACGATGTTGTAGAGATACTGGCATTCGGACTACGTGAGATCTTTGGCAATTTGGATGCACACCATACGAATGAAGGAATAATAGACAGAAGCCTGCGGCTTGCCTATGATATAACAATGTTCAAGAAGACCGAGCTA
>JAIORJ010000064.1 GCA_021108185.1 Methanococcoides sp.
GATTCGTTGATTTGTTAATTCGGCCAGACAAAGAACATTTTCAATGAGATCGTTTATCCTTATTTCTCCCATAGATGGTATGGATTTAAGAGAAAATTGCGATAAATTCTTCACAATTTTCGGCATCCGGTTCGACTGTTCCTGTATTGCGCTCAATTTTTTTTACAGATGCGGACTTAAATCTCTATCCATCGATAACAACTGAATATAAACGGAAACGATATGTAAAAAAATCAGCATGTCATGACAGGCGCCGGATGTCAACCGACCGAATTTTCATTTAGACCATTTCCCTAATCATCCAATCAACTATTATTTTATTAAAATAAAATTTTCCCAAAACTCAAGTATATTTTATAGAACGATAAAGCTAAAGCAAAACGCATGCCATTTTCTTCGATATGTTTTTTGGTAGCCGTTCACGGCTTGAAACTTGAAATTGGAAATTGGAAAGAACAGTACAAAAACATGAAGGCCGAATTTCCAATTTCTATTTTCCAATTTCTATTTTCCGTGAACGTTTAAGATTTTTGTAACTGCTCAGGTAGCCACAAAAACACAAAAGCTTTTTAAGTAATTACCATTTTTTGCAAATTTTATTAAAGTTTTTAATCGCTGGTGCCGATAAGGGTTTTAAAGTAGCAGGAAATTTCATGACCGGAAAGGAGGGATGAATAAAATCAGGGTTAAAAGTTAAAAGTCGAAATTGTAAAGTAACAGTAATAATCGAAACAGAAGTTTAGTAAAAACAATTAAAAAAAGGGCATTGATGCCCGAGATAAAAACTAACATTCAAGGAGGAATAAATCATGGCACTTACAATTAACACTAATATCGCGTCTTTGAACGCCCAGAGAAACCTGGGAAAAACACAGGGAACATTAAACAAGTCATTGCAGAGGCTTTCATCCGGCCTGCGTATTAACAGCGCAAAGGATGACGCGGCAGGGCTTGCCATCTCCAACCGGATGGCTTCTCAGGTTCGCGGATTGAATCAGGCAGCTCGGAATGCCAACGACGCCATCTCTTTGGCCCAGACGGCTGAAGGTGCCCTGCAGGAGAGCTCCAGCATTCTGCAGCGGGTACGAGAACTGTCTGTGCAGTCGGCAAACGATACCAATACCGATAGTGATCGTGTGTCTATTCAGGCTGAAGTTAGCCAGTTGATCTCTGAACTGGATCGTATAGCTACGACAACTGCATTTAACGGTAAAAATCTGTTAGACGGAACTATGGGAACTTCAATTTTCCAAGTTGGTGCCAATGCTGGACAGACAATTTCTATGAGCATTAACAGTGCGCTGGCGGCAGATCTAGGTACTGCTGGTGATGTTGTTCCTGGTGGCACTTTTACCGGAGCAGGATCGATTACAGATGCTGTTGCTGCAGATCAAACAGCTCTGACCATCAACAACGTTGCTATTGATAACCTTGGTGCAGGAGTTCAAGCGGGCTCTGCAAAAACCTTAGCTGTTGCGATTAATGCCGCTTTGACAGGTGTGACGGCAACGGCTACAGAAACCACATTTGACTTGGGTGCTGTTACTGCTCAGGTGGTTGCCACTAACAATTTGACTGCCGGTGATTTTGCAATCAATGGGACAGATATTCTCGGTGCCCTTGATGGCGGCAGTGCAACATTCGCTCAGGACTTTGCCGATCTTATTAATGCCCAAAAAACAACCACCGGCGTTACTGCCACCCTTGAAGGTGGTAGTATGATATTGAGTGATGCATCCGGCGGTAATATCCAATTAACAGCCGATGGTGATGCTTTTGGCACTAGCCCTTTTGCTGGCGCCCAGGCAGATATTTCCGCAGCGGAAGCATCTACTTCCTACGGCGGAATTTCGCTGGTCAGTACTGGTGAGTTGGAGATTAATGTTGCGGCTGGTGGTGGTGGTACCACGATGGGAACCGGGATTTACCATGACACGACTGTGACGATGGCTAATGTTGATATTTCCACACAAAGTGGTGCCAACAGTGCAATAGCAAGTATCGACATTGCACTCAGCGAGCTTGACTCTTTTCGTGGTGAGCTTGGTGCAGCACAGAACCGCTTCGAGTCCACCATCGCCAACCTGCAGAACGTCTCCGAAAACATATCCGCCGCTCGTTCCCGTATCGTGGATGCGGACTTTGCAGCAGAAACCGCGTCTCTCACCAAGTCCCAGATTCTACAGCAGGCAGGCGTAGCCATGCTGGCCCA
>JAIORJ010000158.1 GCA_021108185.1 Methanococcoides sp.
ATAGCTTTTTGTGCACCTCCTCTATCCATATGAGTTGTTGCCTGTTGAATTGTTTCAAGAGAGCCTTTGGCATTAGGAAATATCAACTTTGGATGACGATGCCTACTCCAGAGTTCACGCAATCCCAGCAACGTGAGATCAGGTAATGGTACCAACCGGTCTTTATGTCCTTTTCCACGGCGGATATGAACCCGTTTGAGCCCGGCATCAATATCACCAACTTGAAGAGATAATGCTTCGCCTAAACGAAGTCCCATTGAGTAGGTGGTTAATAAAAAAACACGATAGCGTAGTTTTCGTGTTGTCCCAATGAGTTGCTCTATTTCAACAGGGGTAAGAATATCAGGTATTGTATGGATCTTTGGAGGCTTTATAATATTAACCCATTGCCAATCAAGTTTAAGCACATACCGCCAATAGAATTGCAGGCCATTTCGATCCACTTTGACTGTACTCCATGAGTGGGTATCAACCAGTTCTCCAAAATAGATTTCTAATTGTTCCGGGGTCAATTGATCGGGACAGCAATCAAAATATTCACTGACTCGGCGGACAGCCCGAGAGTATGCATCAATGGTTTTCTGACTTTTGCCCTGAAGTTTGAGTAATCTCAGGTGGCGTTGATAGAGTTTCTTAAATCGATTTACTTCTGTTTGATTCATGGTATACTCCTTTTTTAAAAGTGTCCGAAATTGGACAAGTATAGGAGTTATACACTATTTTTGATTTTTTTTCTGCCGCGTAGCGGCTTCGTCCAACAAAGGTCTCAACGCGGACCTTTGAAACGCTACGCGTGTCAAAGGTTGGTTAGCCCTGTTGTTATGCAGCACCTCCACGGCAAGTATCGCGATTGGGGGGAGATCTTCAGCCTCGGTTATGGTAGGAGATGGGATTTTGACATTCGGTAGAAATGAATTGGAGCAACTTACTCGTGAAGCGGCTGATCCAGTTGGATTTTGTCCTGTAACGCGGCCACTCGATAACGTCGGCCTGTCGGACGTGGCCCTCGTTGAGTCGATTCGCGATAGGAACGCTTTGGGGAAGCTGACGTACTTGCTGCGCCTCGAATATCCTCTGGTTGTAACAAACGGGGGGCAATAACCGAGAATGCGGCGTCTTCAGGTGCTTGCAAGGGCTATAATGAGTGATGTGGCAAATTAGTACAACATCGAAGCGTTGGAAGGAACGATAAACAAGGTGGAAAGATTAGTATGATTTTTAGTCAGCAGTTCCGACAGATGGTGCTCCAAGCCCAGAGAGCTATCGCCGTCGGCGATGTTCGAACGGGCGACCTTCTTCTGCAGCGGTTGCGAATTGCCATCAAGGATGGTGGGTTTGATCCCAACCACCCTCCCCACCAAAGGGAGTTAATGGAAGTCATGGGGTGGATCGCTCAGACAGTACGGAAGGCTGGTGGATTCTCAAGCGCGGTACCTTGGTTTGAAGACGTGACGAGCCTCGCATCTGCGTGCGCGCCGAAGTCGGAAGATACTGCATGGGACTACGCATACCTGAGTGAATGCCAACTCGAATCAGGGGATCTTTTTGGAGCGCGGCGATCGTTTCGTGAGGCCATATCGGTCATGGAGTTCAGTGGATCACGGAATCAGACTCTTCGGAGGTTCCTGGATGAGCTTGAGGAGCGGCTGTAGCGAGTGACACGGATCCTCGTCGGCACATTGCTCCAGTTGTCTGTGCCGCATATAGGGATAGGGACACCCATCGCTGAGCGCCCCTCCCAGGTGAGGGATCGGGGTCAAACCTTGATTATGGTGAGGGATCGGGGTCAAACCTTGATTATTATAATAAAGGGCTTGGGACTTGCCTTGACTTTCATAATTGGAAAGACGGGATCGGGGTCAGACGGGATCGGGGTCAAACCTTGATTATTATAATAAAGGGCTTGGGACTTGCCTTGACTTTCATAATTGGAAACAATGGGCTCACAGTTAAGACGTGTGCCGTGCCCAGCACAAGGCAAATCTTTAAACTATAAACAATCCTTCGCAAAACATATCTTGAAAGCTGTATAATAAGATGCAAATAGTGTAACGCTTTTCAGTCATTTTTTAACGAAATAGTGTAACGCATAAAAACATTATAAATTCAGATGGATAGGCGGGGTATTGTTTTATTTTTAAATTTTTAATAAATTTATTATTTTTCCATTTTTCCACATTCATCTGTTATATTTATTATTAA
>JAIORJ010000139.1 GCA_021108185.1 Methanococcoides sp.
AAAAAGGAGGTAATGTAGAAGAGAGCAATCCAGAAGTGTAAGATAAGAAAGGGTTGGGAAGGCAGCAGGAACCGACCAAAGCTTGCAAGATGCCTTCCAGGTGAAGCCCCCTCGGGTAGGGGATGCTTCGGTTGTTTTATACTGTCGAATCATTTCTTCATCGAACACTTCCATGGTGAACATCGACCCCGAGGACAATCTTTTTTAATATTTAGTATTATCAGAGGGGGACAAAAAATGAGGATTTTCGGAAAAAAATTGGCAATGTTGGGTCTAAGTCTGGCTTTAATGCTGGGTGTATTCTCTATCCCTGCCGGCGCACATTTTATGTGGATCAACGCGGGGGATTATACACCGCCAACAGAGAGGCCGGTGAAGTTTACCATTGGATGGGGGCATGCATTTGCCAGCCCTGTAGGCAATATCATGTACAAACAGGGAGGTCTTGATAAGATATATGACCCTGTTGATTTACTACCTTCTCAGAAAAATAGGTACAATATATTGTGTGTAATATTTAAACATAACGCAACATACTGTGTTCTGATTTTCAAAATCGGAGTAAATCAACAGAGTCATATATCTGCTTGATCCTGATGGTAATAAACTAAGAATAAAGCCGATCAACGAGATTGAGTTTAAGGTGGAGACACCATTGAAAAAGGAGGGCGCATATCTGGCCGTAGCCAAGAGAAAGGAAGGGTTTTCTACCAAGACTACCGAAGGGCACAAGCGTCAATCCAAGAAAGGCCTCAAAGATGTGATTCAATGCAGCTACTCCGGGATGTATGCAAAGGCAATAGTTGATGTGGAAAAAGGCGGGGGAAAGAACCTCACCAAACCGCTTGGCCATACCCTTGAGATAGTCCCTCTGGAAGATCCGGCTGACCTGGGCGAAGGAGGGTATATGCCGGTAAAGGTCTTGTATAACAACGAACCGATCAGAACCGAGCTTTATGCCACCTATGTCGGGTTTTCTACTGAAGGCGCCTGGGCATATACCACGAAAACGAACAAAGACGGCATAGGCAGAATAAAGATGCTTAAATCGGGTATCTGGCTGATCAAGGCGGGTCATAAGGTTCCCTATCCAGGTAATCCCTGCAAAACAGTGCGGGTCAATAATTTCAACAAGTTATATATCATAGCTTCTGGCAGTACATGGCGAAAAATCAGGTGTTTGCAAAGCAAAACATGGCGGTATTTCCAAACCTGCATTGCTTTGTAGGGACTACCCCTATCCAGATCCCGATGAATGCGATCAGTATTCGTATACTGCCACGTTGACATTTGAGGTGAAGTAATAATGGAAGGAGTTTATCATGTCAAAGACATATAGAAAAGAAACTCAGACCCGGTTAAGGGTTCTGGTCATTATGATTTGTCTCGGACTGTTTTTTCTTCAGGCCGACGTCGTAAGTCATGCCTCTGGTGAAAAGGGGGAACCCGCGCTTTACCTGGTAAGCGTGGGAGTCGGCGATGCTGATCTGATCACCGTGCGGGCTATCAACACGATAAAAAAATCGGATGTAATCGTATGCCGCGAAAAGACGAGGGAGAGATTTGCAGAATACCTTAAGGAAAAAGAATTTTTAGACATTTCTTTGAGCGGCTGGCGGACATACGGAAGAGATTGTTCAAAGATAAAGGATGAAGAAAAAAGGAGAAGATGTAAAGAAAACAGGAAAAAGCGGACAGAACTGATTTCTGAAATTCGTTCCGCGATTACTGCGGGAAAAAGAGTCGCAGTGTTGGGAAGCGGCGATCTCCTCATCTATGGAGGGCCGTATCGTTGGTATTTGCAAGAGTTCGCAGATATCAATTCGCGGGTTATTCCGGGGGTGAGCTGTTTTAATGCGGCAAATGCCGCCCTGCGCAAAGACGTTGCTTCCGGAAAAGAGACCCATGCAGTAGTTCTCACAACCGTTCGTGAAATAGAAAAAGTATCAAAACACCATCCCACTATGGTTATTTTTACTATGCATACGAAATTCAAGGATCTGGTGGAGAAGCTAAAAAACTTTTATCCTCTCCAAACCCCTATAGCGATTGTTGTTTATGCAGGGTACAAGGACAAGGAAAGGGTGATCAGAGGAAGATTAAATACGATTCTGGAGTTGGTCGGAGATGAGAGGTTTCCTTTTGAACACCTGGTTTATGTGGGGGATTTCCTGGACCAAAA
>JAIORJ010000168.1 GCA_021108185.1 Methanococcoides sp.
TATAATTATATGAAATCAGGTATTCATCTGCGTCAGGTGATTAACAAGCTCAATGAGATTGATTTTAATAACAGCAAAAATAAACAGGTTTTCGGGCAGATTTACGAAATCTTTTTGGGTGAGCTGCAGAGCGCCGGTACACTGGGTGAATTCTATACCCCACGCGCCATTACCAGGTTACTGACCGAACTTGCCGATCCAAAACTTCATGAAAAAGTGTTAGACCCTGCCTGCGGTACAGGCGGATTTTTGACCGCAGCTTTGGAACATCTGAAAGCCAGAGCAAAAACAGTTGCGGAGCATGATATCATCCAGCATAACGTCATGGGCTGGGAATACAAACCTTTGCCCTATCTACTCAGTAATACCAACCTGATTTTGCATGATATTAATCTGCCCAATATCAATTATGGTGATTCCCTGGCACGTCCATTAACCGAATACCGGCAAAAAGACCGTGTTGATGTAATTCTTGCCAATCCTCCCTTTGGTGGTGTGGTCTCCAACAACAACGAAAACAATTTTCCTCAGACTTATCGCACCAAAGAATCAGCAGACCTGTTTTTAATCCTCATGATTCATCTGCTCAAAAAAGGCGGCAGGGCGGCAATTGTACTGCCGGACGGCTCACTCACCGGCGATGGGGTTAAAGAGCGTATCAGAAAAAAATTGCTGAAAGACTGCAATCTGCACACAATAATCAGATTACCCAACTCGGTATTTCAGCCGTATGCTTCAGTGGCGACCAATCTTCTGTTTTTTACCAAAGGAGAAAAAACAAAAACCGTCTGGTACTACGAGCATAAACTTCCCCAAGGCTACAAAGCCTATTCCAAAACCAAGCCGATTAAGCTGACGGAATTTGACGGTTTAAAAAAATGGTGGACAAAGCGAAAGGAAAATGAGCAGGCATGGAAGGTGGACATTGGCGCCATTAAAAAGAGCGGGTACAACCTGGATATTAAAAACCCTCACCAGCCTGAACCCGAAAAACAGTACAGCAGCGGAGAACTGCTGGGTATGCTGCATCAGTCCTTTGCCAAAAATGATGAACTGCTTGCTCAGCTTAAAGAGGTATTAAGCTAATGACCGGAATTGCGAAAACTACTGAATACAAAAAGTTTCTCAGAGAGATAAAGGCCAGAATACAGACTGCTCAAATCAAGGCGGCTATCAAAGTCAATGTTGAGCTTTTGAGACTGTATTGGGATTTAGCGCAGATGATCGTCCGGAAGCAAAAGCAATCTGCCTGGGGAGATGGGCTGATTGCTGCAGTAAGCAAAGATTTGACACGAGAGTTTCCGGGCATGAAAGGCTTTTCTCCCACAAATTTGAAATATATGCGCAACTGGTATCTCTTCTATGCCAATGAAAATTCCCCACAACTTGTGGGAAAAATCGAAACGCATGCAAATCGTCCACAAGTTGTGGACGATTTGCAAAAAAATGATTTTTCACCTGTAATATCCACTATTTTTCAGATTCCATGGGGGCATAATAGAGAGATTATCACCAAGTGTAAAACAGCCGAAGAAGCGTTGTTTTATGCCGATCACACGATAGAACATAACTGGTCAAGGGCAGTACTGGTTCATCAAATTGAGTCCGGGCTAATCCATCGGGAGGGCAAGGCTTTAAGCAATTTCAAAGCCAAACTTCCGCAGCCTCAGTCCGATTTGGCGAATCAGACACTGAAAGATCCTTATTGCTTTGATTTTTTGAATCTCACCCGCAAGCATAATGAAAAAGAGTTGGAAGATGGACTTACAGAACATCTTACCCGCTTCCTTCTGGAGTTGGGAACTGGATTTTCATTTATTGGCAGACAATATCGGCTGGAAATAGGTGGTGACGAGTTTTTTATCGACCTGCTCTTCTACCATGTGAAACTGCATTGTTATGTGGTAGTGGAATTGGAAACCACCAAATTCAAACCGGAGTTTACCGGTCAACTCAGTTTTTATATATCAGCTGTTGATGGTGAAATAAAAACCGGGATTGATAACCCCACCATAGGAATACTTATTTGTAAATCCAAAAACAATACAGTCGTTGAATATGCCCTGAATAGAGTGGATTCGCCCATTGGCGTCAGTGAATACACTATTACAAAAAATCTGCCTGATGAATTTAAGTCCTCACTCCCAACTATTGAAGAGATTGAGGCGGAGCTT
>JAIORJ010000028.1 GCA_021108185.1 Methanococcoides sp.
AGTATAGGTATTGAGCATGTAGCCTATGAGGCTTTGCGGCAGTTGCAACTGGACAAAAAATTGCAAGAGTTGGGGTTAAATAAGCACCAGCTATGCACGGCAATAGGAACGGTGATTGGCCGTATAATCGAGCCCGGCAGCGAGTTAGCTACCCATTACTGGTTGCAGCATCATACCGGCCTGGGCGAACTGCTTGGATATGATTATGAAAATATGAAGTTGACGAGAATGTATCAGATATCTGATATACTTTTAAAACATAAACGAGAACTGGAACAACATCTTTATGAACGTCAACGTTCTATGTTTCAATTCGAGGAAACCATCACTTTATATGATTTGACCAATACATATTTTGAAGGAAGCGGCAAGTATAATAATTTGGCCGCTCGTGGACATTCCAAGGAAAAGCGAACAGATTGTCCTCTGGTTACGCTGGGTCTGGTACTGGACAGCAGCGGTTTTCCTATACGAAGCAAGGTATTTGCAGGCAATGCCAGTGAACCGCAAACCCTTGCTGAGATGATCAAAGGGCTTAAAGGATCACCGCAGACTGAAAACACAAAGCAACAACAGCTTTTTAAACAAAAAAAACCGACAATAGTAATGGATGCCGGTATTGCTACCGAAGACAATATTAACTGGCTAAAAAAAGAAGAATACCACTATCTCGTAGTAAGCAGGAAGCACCACCGGGAATTTTCAGAAAAAGAAGCTGTGGTGGTCAAGACTGATAAAGATTGTACGGTTAAAGCCTATAAGAAAATAAATGATAAAACCGGTGAAGTTGAACTTTATTGTCATTCCACCAGGCGTGAAGACAAAGAAAGAGCTATTTATAATCGTTTTTCCACCCGCTTTGAAGAAGCTTTGGATAAACTGGATTCCGGTTTGCATAAAAAGGGATGCGTTAAGAAATACGACAAGGTCCTTATAAGTTTAGGACGTCTTAAACAGAAGTATTCCAGAGCAGCCAAGAATTATCGAATTACCGTCAAAAAAGATAAAGAAAAAGGGAATGCTGTTCTGATCACCTGGGAACTAAAGGAATCACCGAATTCAACAGATTCACATCCCGGCGTATATTGTCTACGCACTAATCAGAATACCTGGGACGAAGCGACTCTTTGGCGGACATACACAATGCTGACTGATCTGGAGGCCGTTTTTCGCAGTTTAAAATCCGAGCTTGGATTACGCCCGGTTTTTCATCAAAAAACCAAAAGGGTATCAGGCCATCTGTTTATAACATTGCTGGCCTATCATTTAATTCATACAATAAGATGTCAACTCAAAATGATAAACATTCATTCAAGCTGGTCTGATTTGAGAAAGCAGTTAAATGGTCAGGATCGAATAACAGTATCAATGAAATGCCAAAATGGCGATACAGTCCATATCAGAAAAAGCACACGTCCCGAACCAAGGCAGCAGTTTATTTATGATGCATTAGGGTTGTCTCATTATCCAGGCAGGACAATTAAAAAGGTGGTATCTGCATAAAAGTAAAATTTGTAGTGCCAAACAGCATGGGCTCAACAAGACAACTCGCTGACTTTACTATTATTTTCTAATTGAACCTACAAAGATGGGTTAGCGATATATATCTAATGCCATATGCCGGATCACAATCGTGCAACAACCTCTCAACGGCAACCTTGAGACCTTTGAAGCGTGGATGTTAACAGGCGCAGTTCCGCTTTTTGGCTTACATTGCTGTAATATGTAACCAGTTTAAATAATAATAAAATTTATTGAAAATTAGTTTAATTAATAATTATAACATATATTATTCCGCTAAACAATATTTTTCGTCATAAGGCGTGACAACACAGCTATAGGGTATAAAGTGGAATTTTAAAGCGATTTTTAATGCAAGAATCACATTCCGCCAAAGTACTGCAATCTTGCTTTTTTTTGCCCTGCGTAGATTGATGATTGGATATTATTGGGGTCAGCTATTTCTTTTTAGATTTTTCCGGTTTAGATTTTTCCGACAAGACTCCTGCCGCTTCGGCTTCCTGTGCGGCTGTTTCTGCTTTAGCATCCGCCTTGGCTGCTTTGCGGGACATCTTGTTTGCCTGTTTTTCAGCATCCCTGGCG
>JAIORJ010000208.1 GCA_021108185.1 Methanococcoides sp.
CTTCGGAACAGGAGAGACCTCCGGACAGCAAAGCCCCGTTTATGTTTACCCGGACACAGGAAATTATATCGTGCAGATGCTCGTCACAGATGAGAACCAGTGCTCGGACAGTGCCACCGGCGTGGTCAATGTATTCCCGGTGCCCTTGAGCGCCTTTGACATCCTTGACCGCTACGAGAACGTGCAGGGGCAGATCCTGCTGGACAACCTCTCGGAATCGGCCGTGCGCTATGAATGGGACTTTGGCAATGGTGATACATCTGAGCTGTTTAGTCCGGTGGTGCGCTATGAAAACGACGGCACCTACCTCATTGAGCTCATCGCATGGAACGACAACAACTGTCCCGATACTGCTTACATGGAGTATATTATCGTATTCCAGGGGTTGTACGTACCAACGGGCTTCACCCCAACAAGTGCCAATCCCGACCTGAGGCTGTTCAAACCCGCAGGCGTCAACCTGGAGCATTACCAGGTGACCCTGATCAACCAATGGGGCAACATCGTCTGGCAGTCCAACAAGCTGGATAATATGGGACGGCCAATGGAAGGATGGGACGGTATCACCAACGGTGAACCCCAGCCCACAGGAACCTATATGTGGAGCATCTCTGCAAAATTCAAGGACGGCAGCTCATGGAACGGCACTGATGCCGGGGACGGGAATACCAAGACGTTTGGGACGGTGCTGTTGATCAGGTAGAAATTGATATAAAATTTTGTATTCTGTATTCTGTATTTGAAATCTTGTATCCGATATTTAAAATCACATTGAAAATACAGAATACAGAATACAGAATTGTAAATTACATGGAAGTGGAGTTCAGAGCAACTTTTAGCACTGACTCTCTGACTCTCTGATTCCCTGATTCTCTGATTCTCAAATTCTCTGAGTCTCTACGTCACTTATTCTTTTTTCCCTCCATCCGGAACCAGGAACTCCTATCTGGTGCGGTCTTCGTATTTTCTTTCACCAACAGCAAGCGGAGCAAATATTATATTCCCCGAAGGAGTGACCAGGCTGGTGAAACTACTATTATAATTTTCAAACGGATTTATGGCCATATTAAAATCAAGGATTACCGAATTCCCGCTTGCAGGTAAATCAACAATCAGGTACCTTCCTAAGGCAAAAACTGTTAAAGGAGGCGGGCCGGATGTTGCATCTTTAATTGGAATAAAGTATGTTTCAGAAAATTCAGCGAATTCCGGCATATCAATATTTTTGTAAACAATGAAGTTGTAGTCAACACCACTAATATTGCATACTATATTTCCATAATTGATCAATTTTATTGTTTTGCCATCGCTTGTCTTAACGTTCTCTTCTTGTGGGTTAGAGTTCACTTCCAGTGTACCTTCAAACCTGAATGAACAATCGATTTTAAAATAGAACAGGCTGGTGAAATCTGCAAGGTCTCCGGATTCAAATGGAGTGTTTGGAGATGTTTTCATCCATTGGTTCCTGTCATTTCTGAATTTTTGAATATCTTTTATGCAATCATCATTTCCTGCTGACTGTGCTTGTCCGTTAACTGTTATCATAAGCGTCATCATGATGGCGATCATGCTTAGGTGTTTTATTGTCTTTTTCATAATTAATTAGATTTATATAAATTCCAGTAAATATAATAAATATGAGCTCGTTATGCAAATACCTGCTTCTATTCTATTGTGTACTAAACAATTGGTTTATCAAATTGTTCATACTGAGAAACAGTGAACAGGATGTCTCATATTGGGTTCTCCTGAAATTCTATGAGCCTTAGATTACATTTTTATACTTACTTTTGAATAGACTGGTTTTCATTTCAAAAATAAATGATGAGTTTGCGCATTCAATTCCTGCTTGTAATATGCATTTTCCTGATTGCCGACAACGAGGTCCGCGGGCAGGAACAGGAACTTCGTGATAGTCTTTTCCTTGAACTTGAGCAAGGCAGCAGTGTCACACTGGTATTTTTCGAATTATGCCAATGCATTAATAGAAACCTGTACAATGATCCTAGCCAATCGATAGCAGATGCGAAAAGAGTATTGGGATATGCTACAACCACAGGATACTTATCACCATTCACGCTCATGTTCTGGAACTCAAGCCACTCGCCGTCC
>JAIORJ010000081.1 GCA_021108185.1 Methanococcoides sp.
GATAATAATTTTTGTGTATTCATGATCTGATAACCTCCGAGTTCTCTAAATGTAAATACATCAAGTTACTATTTATAGGTTATTTAAACTACAGTTCAATTTGAAGTCTTCAGGTGCTGTTATTGATATTCATAGCATCTTTCGTGAACATCAATGAAAAGTACCTCTCCAAAGTAATAGCAAATTTTCCATCTTTAGATATCTTATGAATTTAGAGAATATTGCAATATTTCGATATGCCTGAACTGTGACATTATGTGAACCTTACAATACGTTTATGTGTTGTTAAATGCAATATTTCTGCATAGGGGACTTTCCCGATTGAGGATCCCGTCCCATAGAGGAGTAATAATAATGGCACATGATATTGATTATATGATCCACGGGAATGAAATGCAGCTTGTTGAGATAGAACTTGACCAGGGTGAGACCGTAAGGGCCGAAGCAGGTGCAATGATGTTCATGGGAGATGGCATCAAGATGGAAACGTCCACTGGCGGAGGATTGCTTAAAGGTCTGAAGCGTGCATTCTCAGGAGAGAGCTTTTTTATAACTTCTTTTACCCAGAACGGAAAAGGCAAGGGGACAGTGGCCTTTGGAGCACCATATCCCGGTAAGATCATACCCATAGACCTTGCATCAGAAGGTGGCAGTTTCCTCTGTCAGAAAGACGCATTCCTCTGCGCTGCAGATGGAGTCGATATTTCCATTGCATTCTCGAAGAAGATAGGTGCAGGGCTTTTCGGAGGAGAAGGTTTCATCCTCCAGAGGCTAAAGGGCAACGGTCTCGCATTTGTGCATGCAGGTGGCACGATAATCAAGAAAGACCTTGCTCCAGGAGAAACATTGAGGGTTGATACAGGTTGTCTGGTGGCATTCTCAGAGAGTGTTAACTACGACATACAGTTCGTAGGCGGTTTCAAGAATGCCCTTTTTGGTGGCGAAGGTATCGTTCTGGCAACGGTCTCAGGACCAGGTACGGTATATCTTCAGAGCCTGCCATTCTCACGCCTTGCTGACAGGATAGCAGCAGCCATTGGCCCCAGTGATTCAAACAGGGGCGAAAAAGGCGGTATTGCAGGCATAGGTGAAAGTGCACTGGGCGGCATTCTCGGTGGCGACAGGAAGTTCTAACGGTCTATATGAGGTGAAATAAATGAAAATACTTGCAATTGCTGATATTCATGGTGACTTTTCCCATCTGGAAGATATTAAAGAAAAAGCCGGTGATATCGATGTAGTGGTCATCAGCGGTGACATTACGAACTTTGGACCTTCCAGCGAAGTTGAACAACTAAATGGTGTTTTTGAGGTACCGGTCTTTGCAGTTCCCGGAAATTGCGATCAAAAGGATATCCTTGAAGTACTCGATGATTCGGAAATAGTGAATTTGCACAAGGCAACCGAAAGAATAGGAGAGTTCGCTTTCGTAGGAATAGGAGGTTCCAGTCCAACACCTTTCAACACTCCTTTCGAACTCGAGGAACAGGAGATCGAGGATGCCCTTGAACCCATGTTCAATGCCTGTGAGGGTGATTGTAAGGGCAATATAGTAATGGTCTCACATGCACCCCCAAAAGGACTTCTGGACTCCATCTCAGGAGACAATGTGGGCAGTGCAGCAGTTGCCAAGTTCATTGACCGCTCAAAGCTGGTCATCTGTGCACATATTCACGAAGCAAGGGGATTTGCCAGATCAGGAGATACATTCCTTGTGAATCCCGGCATGGCAGCAGATGGATATGCGGCCCTTATTGAGCTTGAGCAGGACAATGTAAGCGTGTCCTTTATTGAGGTCTGAACAAGGACAGACCATCCAATTAAAACTAGAAAAAATGCCCTGACTAGTTTTCAGAGCTCAACTTTCATGAGGTCGGAAGCAATATGCACTTCACCCTCGAACTTTTCTTTTATGTATTCAAGAGCTTCCTCTTCGTGCCCCTGCATGTGAGGATAAAGATGTGTCAGATACACCCCTGAGATACCGGAGCCTTCGAGATATGGTCGCAACATGTCAGGTGTGGCGTGATTGGTCATCGGAAAATCCAGCGGGAACGAGCATTCGTGAATAAGCATATCGGCACCTTGTGCCAGCTCCATGATGCCA
>JAIORJ010000220.1 GCA_021108185.1 Methanococcoides sp.
AATGGTTCATCTTTTTCCTGCAGAGCTATTGCATATATCATCGGCAGGTAATGGTCAAGTGTCGGCACTGCGAGGGACGATCCTTTACCCAGGTTCCAATAATCGATGAGATCTTTATGGTTCCTGGTGATCAAAATCGATCTTACACTTTCATCAAATTTGACAGCCCATTCATAGGGTTCTGCATCAATGTTATGAAAATCGATCAACCCCAGATTATGCACTATATTGCCACTGCCGATGATCAAAACTCCCCTTCTGCGCAATTGTCCAAGCTCAGCTGCCAGATTATAATGGTGCTGGACCAATTCCGGGTGCCATTCGTTGAAGGAATAATCCAGGCTCATTTCAAATACGGGAATATCGGCATTGGGGTACATGTACTTTAAAAAAGCCCAGGATGCATGGTCTATTCCCCACTCGTTATTACATTTAACCGGCACCTTTTGCACAATTTCCGTTACATATCTGGCTTCATCGGGTGACCCCTGACACGGATATTTAACCTTATAAAGCTCATCTGGAAATCCATAAAAATCATAGATCGTTCTTGGTCTTTCATTGCATGTGACAAATGTACCGTTTGTTAGCCAATGTGCTGAAATGACCATTATTGCCCTTGGCCTTGGTAAATTCTTTCCAAGTTCTGTCAGTCTGTCTGTGAAACTATTTTTCAGAACTATATTCAAGGGCGAACCATGACCTATGAATAGAACAGGCATTTTCTCATTTTCAGATAAATTTTCATTTATGCTCCCTTTCATTGTTTAACCCTAGTAAAACAGAACCTGCATTCTTTAAATATTTTTTTCGAGCGATCAATTGGGACCAGATAAGAATTCTTTAAAACTGAATAATAGAAAATATGTTTGAAAAGGAGGATTTCCAGATCCCAATATTCACTATAATTAAGAAGAATAGCAGGAAGTCAACAACTAAAGAGCATGAAGAATACCTATTTTTCACCTTTACTGTAAAGAATTAATTATATATCTTGGCTCATTAACCACCAAGATTATCTCTTATCAATAAGATGGGTCAGATAAATTCCAACGATTTTAATATTATAACCAGAGGTATAACGTGTCATTTGATAATTTAAATTTAATATACCCGCTTCAGCGGGCATTAACCGAGGAAGGATATACAACACCTACTCCGATACAGGAACTATCCATCCCCCATCTGTTGGATGGTAGGGACATGATCGGTATCGCTCAGACAGGTACAGGCAAGACAGCTGCATTCATATTACCGATTCTCCAGAATATGTCTGCATCCCACAAGACAGTGAAATCGAGAAGTCCGCGAGTGCTTGTGCTTGCGCCCACAAGGGAACTTGCAGCACAGATAGGGGATAGTTTTGCCACGTATGGCAAATACACCCGTTACAAGCATACAGTTGTATTCGGAGGAGTTGGACAGACACCACAGGTAAGAGCTCTCTCAAGGGGTGTGGATTGCCTTGTAGCAACCCCGGGCAGACTGCTGGACCTGATACAACAAGGCCATATTAGGCTTTCCAGTGTGGAGTATTTTGTCCTTGATGAAGCGGACAGGATGCTTGACATGGGTTTCCTCAACGACGTGAACAAAATTGTCGATATGCTGCCAAAAAAGCGTCAGTCCCTTTTCTATTCAGCCACCATGTCCCCGGAGATATCCGCACTTGCCAGGAAGATGCTCAGCAATCCTGCACAGGTTGAGGTTACCCCGCAGGCAACAACTGTTGAGCGCATAGAGCAGTTCATCTTTTTCGTGGATACGGATAACAAGAACGAATTGCTTTTGCATTTACTAAGAGGTAAGCATCTGGACTGTGTCCTCGTATTCACACGTACAAAGCATCGTGCCAATAAGGTCACTGAGATGCTTAACAAGAGCAATATCAATGCAGGCGCTATCCATGGCAGCAAGTCCCAGGCCCACCGTACAAAAACACTTCAGAATTTCAAGTCCGGACAACTGCGTGTACTGGTTGCAACAGACATAGCTGCCCGAGGAATTGATATCGAGGACATATCACACGTAATAAACTATGACCTGCCGAATATCCCTGAAAG
>JAIORJ010000121.1 GCA_021108185.1 Methanococcoides sp.
TTAATAACTATACCCTGCAGCTCTGCCACGGTTGGGATAAAACGTAGTATTTAAGTATAGGAAGACCTCGTACTGTTAGTACGGGGATAGTTATTGTGAGACGGCTAAACTGCGCATCCTTTTTGGTTCAAAATAATTGGTATAAACTAATGGGTAACTCTATAAACTAGTTAATAGTTTATCTGTCAAATTGAATAGGTGTTTCAAATGAAGAAATTATTGATAATTTGTATTTTGATTGTAAGTGTGATTTTTATTTCCGGCTGTACTAGCGATGAACAAGCAAGTTATGATTTTTCAACGGGTTCTCAGAGTAATCAAGAATCTGATTCTCAAAATCCGGAATTAATAGTTAAACAAAATGATGTTCCAGAACTTACTTTAGAGGATTATGATTTCTATGCGGTTCCAAAAAATACAGTATATACAGTTGGTCAGGGTGGTCTAAAAACTTATACTGATACTCTAGAATTAGGTTATCGGAAAGTTGGAGAACAATCCACATGGCAGGATCAATCAGGTCGAAGCGTACAAGTTACGTTAATGAAATATGATTCGAACACTGGATTAATGCAATTTTGGGAAACAGCGACAAGATTTGACACAATGTCAAAAGAAGAACTGAAATCTATGGAAGAGACATCTGGTAGTAATATTGATTTTGGTCACCTAAATATTGGAGATAATTCATATTATATATCGAGTATTGACATTAATACAGGTATTGAAAGCACCGTTATATTTATTATTCATAAAAATAATTTCGCGACCGTGAGCGTAATTGATGAAAAAGATAAAAGTTATAGCAAAGCACTAAGAATTGCAAAACTAGTGAAAAGTAGGCTTGATTAATATATTTACACATGCGCCCTCTCGATGCCCTGCTTTTGTAAAGCAGGGTCGTGACTGCGGGATGGATAGTTCATGCTCGAAAATGCTAGCTATGAAAATATAAATTAATAACAAAATTTTTTAAAAATCTAAATATACTATATAACATTGTACATATTTAAATGGAGATAATTATGAGCAAATCGATCTATTCAACAATTTCTGATCCTGAAGTCTTACTTTCTCTTGAACCTGAAGAACTTGCTGGTATTGTACTTGAATATTTGAATTCACTTTCCCCAACTGAAAGTGGTCAACTAAATAGATCCAATTTCAGCTTACCACATACTGTGCAGGAGTATCCTATTGATTATCAAGAAAGAATCAGCCAAGCTCTTATGGAAGCTTGGGTTTGGCTGGAACGTGAAGGTCTTATTGCTCCAAGACCAGGTCCAGGAGGAGAATGGGTCTTTATCACGAGAAGAGGAAAACTATTAGAAAAAGCAGCTGACTTAGAAGCATATCGCAAATCAGATATGTTACCAAGACACCTACTTGATCCAAGGATCGCTCATAAAGTCTGGTCAGCTTTTATTCGTGGAGATTATGACACCGCTGTTTTTCAAGCATTCAAAGAAGTTGAAGTTGCTGTACGTAATGCAGGAAACTTTTTACTAACAGATATCGGCGTTGACCTTATGCGCAAAGCCTTTGGTAGAGATGGTCCTTTAACAGATTCTAGTCTACCTATGGCTGAGCAGGAATCTCTCCCACATTTGTTTGCGGGTGCCATAGGATCTTATAAGAATCCTAATAGCCATCGTAATGTAACAATTGATCCAACAGAAGCTGTAGAAATGATTGTTTTGGCCAGTCATCTGCTTCGAATCGTTGATTCTAGATCCATAAAAAGTGAGGAATAATAAAAGCATTAATTTTGTAATTTTTGCAACATGCGGTTTTTTTTAATTAGATTTGCTAAAATCACCTAGTGACTTTAATGCATATTTGAAATCTGATAAAAATCCTGAGCATCCTATAGATGCCTTCGGACCTCTGGTCCGGGGTCGTTGACGAAATATACTCTCAGCCGCTACCAGCCTAAGTCTCCGCCGCCCGTCTGCACCCCCATGGTCGGCAGCCTGTAAAGTGCAAGAGGGGCGGCAGGGAAGCGTAAGAAAGAATGTGGGCAGGAATTTGCCATTCATAAAACAA
>JAIORJ010000156.1 GCA_021108185.1 Methanococcoides sp.
AGGGAAGCGGTCTTGGAATTGTGGTTGCTACGGGTTCCGAGAGTGAGATAGGAAAAATATCTGAACTTATCAGTAAAACAAAGAAGATCTCCACACCGCTTGTCAGGACTATCGACCAGATGGCAAAAACACTTGCCATTGTTATCATCGGCCTGGCAATATTGACATTCATCATTGGAAAGCTCAGGGGATTCGATGATCTGGAAATATTCTTCGCCTCCGTAAGCCTAGCAGTTGCAGTTATCCCGGAAGGCCTACCCGCACTAATTACCATCTCCCTGGCATTCGGAATAAAACGTATGGCATCACGAAATGCTATAATACGGACCATGCCGGCTGTTGAAAGCCTTGGTTCAGTCACGGTAATTTGTTCTGACAAGACCGGTACGCTTACCAAGAACGAGATGACGGTCAGGAAGATCTACACTTTGGAAGGGAAGTTCGATGTCACCGGTGTGGGATATACTACAGAAGGCGACTTTGAGCTTAAAGGGGAGAAAACTGAACCTTTTGAACATCCTGCATTGATGGAAACACTCAAAGCCGGAGCACTCTGTAATGATGCTTATTTGAAAGAAGAAGGTGGCATCAATGGCGATCCAACCGAAGGAGCACTTCTTGTATCAGCCTCTAAAGCCGGAAAATTCCACATGCCAAGAATTGATACCATACCTTTTGAACCTGAAGAAAGGTTTATGGCAACCTTGCACCAGGATGAAGAAAGAAATAGCTGGATATATATGAAAGGGTCCCCTGAAAAGTTGATAGAACTTTCCAGCCACCAGTTCGATGGGAAAGAACTGTCACCTATCGATCCGGAAAGCTTCCTTACCGCTGCAGAAGAAATGGCATCCGAGGGACTGCGTGTCATTGCAACAGCTTATCGGAAACTGGAACATGGGAAAAAAGAGCTCGTAGCTGACGATACAAAGGGCCTCATATTCCTTGGGTTGCAAGGAATGATCGACCCTCCAAGGGAAGAGGTGAAAACGTCTATCTTCAAGTGCAATAATGCCGGCATCAGGGTGATAATGATAACAGGAGATCATATCCTGACAGGCCACACAATCGCCAGACAACTAGGCATACGAACTGACGGTGCCTTATCAGGAAGCGATATCCAGGGAATGTCAGATGAAGAACTCACAGACGCACTGAAAACGGTATCGGTATTTGCAAGAACATCTCCTGAGGATAAATCAAGAATTGTCGGTCTCCTTAAGCAACAGGGCGAGGTTGTAGCAGTAACCGGTGATGGTATCAACGATGCACCGGCACTTAAGAATGCCGACATTGGTGTCGCCATGGGCAGATCAGGCACCGAAGTCGCAAAAGAAGCATCTGATATGGTGCTTGCAGATGATAATTTTGCATCCATTGTAAATGCAGTTGAAGAAGGAAGGAACGTCTACAGCAAGATACAGAAGGTCATACTCTGGACCCTGCCTACAAATGCAGCAGAAGGATTGATAGTGCTGGCAGCTGTTGTTCTTGGACTAAGGAACCCACCATTGCTTCCACTTCACATCCTCTGGATCAATACGATCACTGCATTGGGACTGGGAGTTTCTATTACAATGGAACCGATGGAAAAGAAACTCCTGAACAGACCTCCACGGCCACCAAAGGAACCACTTCTTCTGCCAGTTATAAAACAAAGGATAGTCACAGTAGCATTATTGATGGTAACTGCCACATTCCTGCTATACTTCTTCCAGTTGACCCATAACGGCAAGGATAGCAACACTGCCCAGACAATGGCACTCAATACGATCGTATTCTTTGAGATATTCTATCTCTTCAACTGTAAATCCATCCATGAGAATGTATTCAGAGAGCTGTTTTCGAACAAGTTCATGCTAATGGGCATCGCACTTGTGCTGTCTCTCCAGGTATTCATTACATACAACCCTACAATGAACGCGATCCTTAAGACAAGCCCCATTGATCCTGTGGACTGGATAGTAATAGTAGTTACCGCAAGCTCGGTCTTCTTCCTGATAGAGCTGGAAAAATATGTAAAAAAGAAAAGGAAA
>JAIORJ010000035.1 GCA_021108185.1 Methanococcoides sp.
AGTCTTTTCGTATTTTTATAATTTGCTGTTTTGTTTCTGGTGTGTATACTCGTGTTCTTCCCTTTTTCCAGCCTCTGTTGTCGGTTGATATTTCAATTTCATCCATCTGCACCCATTTACCTACGCTGTCTTTGCTTGCAAATAAATGGCCTGCTATTCTACGGTTACTCCAACCTTTATCGTGCAGCTCTTTTGCTTTCTTGCGTTTCAGGATTAATAATTCTTTCTTCATTTCGGACACTCCATTACTTATGACTTTTTGCCTATAAAAGTGTCCTAGTTCTATATCAAACTCAACCTCTACTCGACAAAAGTTTTGATTTCATATAACTAACTCACCTTCACACCACTCTATTCCCCATTTTCATGCAGTTACCACGCCTGATGGTAGCATAGCCTCTGTTAACTTGGTATTCATTTTATTGGGGGTTTCATATCCAATATCTTGGAGCAAGCTTTCAAAAGGCTCTTCAATAGTAAACACGCATTTTGGTGGGTCTACCCATAATAAATAGCTTGACACGCGCTCCAAAACGTCTTTAAAGCTCATATTGGGGAGTTGCGAGCCCACGCATTGAACGAGGTTATAAACAAGACAAAGGAGGAAATAAAAGCCATAATTACTCTCTTTTGTCTTAAAATAACTACCTTCAATCTTCAAATACGATTTCAACTCTTTGTTAGTCAGCTCTATCAAAAATCTCTCTTTATACTTCCGTATGATTGTTTCCGGCTTGCTATTTAAGGCGGTTGTAAAAAGAGGAATGAAATCTTTGTAACCCTCACCACGAACAAAAAACAGGTTTACCATCGTCCCGTGCCAAATACACCGGTTAAATTCGCAGATAGTGTAGGATACACCGTCTATCGTCCGCGTAATTGCCTTAACACCGTTTAATATATCTTCCTTTCGATATTTCTTTCCAATGCGGGACACAACGAAATTGATGCCCAATCTCGTCACCACCTTTACACCCGCTTTTCTTCCTTCTCTCAGATTTTCAGCCGATTTTAGACCACCATCATAGATAAACCAGTCTCCACTCTTTATTTTACCAGTTTTAACCATTTTGGCAAGCTCTTTTGGCTTGCTGAGGTGTCTTTTGTTATGGTTTATGATTTTAAACATTGTGATGTAATTGCACCCTCCACATAGCTTTACCGTTAATAAAAGGTCCTGTAATCGTTCATTAACTCCGGAAACGTAGTTTCTTAACCTCTTTGCGGCGTAAACCCGTTTTCCTTTTCTTTTAATGAGCGTTGCATCCGAAATGTTGATGTTAGACTTTAAATCAGGAAAGAAGTCCACTAATGATATTTTTTCGTTAATAACCATCTTTCCCAGCTCCGCTAAGTGTTCATAATGATTTGAACAGCTCAAACGTAGAAAACCAAGCTTATTTGCCCCATTTATCGATAGATGCGGTACTTTCAAAGTTAGGACCATCAACTCCAATAAACTCTGAAGTAGCGGCGTATTCTCTTGCAACTCCTTTGGAATGCTAAATACAAATCCGGTCTCCCTCATTCTAATCCCACCATCCTTTTTTATTCCATCGGAAGTGCTTGCTTAAAAAGATTACGGAAAAACGGTTAAACATGTGGTGTGAAGGTAAGTTTCTCAAAGAAAGTTTGTTTTTTGATAAAACTTTTTAGAAAAAAGTTTTAGTCTTAATCTCGTGGAATCTCGTTGTTTGTTACCCGCTGCTATACGAATACAACATTTATTTTGTTGAACTCCTAACCTGTTTGTGGTGATAAAAATTATAGACATACACTGTCATTTGACGTTTGAGCAATACGACACGGACCGTGATCAGGTAATAGCGGCAGTAAAACAGGATTTGAACGCGGTAATCACGAGTGGTGTGGACCCCGAAGACGCGAAGAAAACGCTAGAGCTTGCAGAGCTGCATGAAGACTTTATCTTCGTTTCGCTTGGGCTTCATCCGATACACGTGGCAGGGAAAACGGACCA
>JAIORJ010000183.1 GCA_021108185.1 Methanococcoides sp.
AGTTTTGTGTATATTTATCTTACAAAGCCGAAGTACTGGCCATATGGCACTATTTCCAAAACGGGGTCGTTGACTAAAAATCAAAAAGATTGGATTGATCCAATGGTTTATCCATTCGTTTCTTTATCTTAGATTTCATTTTTTTGTTAAATGACGGTTTTATTTCATGTCTGCATTTTGAACATTCTCTTTTTTTTGTAATATCCCAATCTCTCAATAGCATATCGTTACAATTTGAGCATTTTTTGTATTTATCTTGAATAAATTCAAGAACTGATATCTTTTCAAAAATATATTTAGCAACTCTAATATCTGAGATAGTGTAATTGTTTATTGGTTTATCAGAAGTTTTTACGATTATTGTTCCTATTTTTTTTACAATTCCCAAATCTTCCCAAACATTCACTTTACTTCTAGCACCATTTTTACTAATTTTAAATACATCATTAGCTAAGAAAGAAATGGTAAATTCAACAAATCCTATTTTTCTTAATTCCCTTATTTTTCCTTCGTTTGTTATTTCTAATGCCCTAATTTTGCAAAAATTCTCTATGCCTTTTTGAATAGCTTTGGATCCTAAGTATGTACTTTTAGGATTATTTTCACGCTGTTCTGCAATTATTTGTTTACAGATTCTTATTGCATCTCGTGGGGATTTTTGAGCAAATAATATCACTATACTAGTAATATTTTTTTCAAAGTCTTTGGTCAATTGCTCAAGTGTGGTTATTTTTCCACTACTGTATGCCTTTAACCTCATTGATAACATTCTTTCTAATTCTTCGTTACTCCATTCTAAAGTGAACTGTTCTATCCGGTCAGGTCTGCTATATTCTCTAAAATGTGGTTGCAATTGATCCCATAAAAAAAATTTAAAGCCAAATTTGTCCATTTCCAATAATTCTAAGTCCCGAATTAATGATTGTATCATTTTGAAGGAATCTTCTGCTTTATTGCCTGTTAATTCGTTTTCATCAACTTTATCTAATAGTACATAAACAGACTCAAAACCTAATTTCAAGCACATATCTCGAAAAATTTCCAGCTTATATTTAAATGACCGTGTTAATTTTCCCCCAGTATCTTCAAATTTGACTAGACTTGCTCCTGGTAAACCATATTGCTGCAATAATGCATTTACTAATGTATTTATTGCCCCAAAGTATTTGTTCCAGAATTCCTTCGCCTTCTCTGAATATGATTTCAGTGAGTCAACAGCTGTTTTTAATTCAAACTCCTGAATATTTCCTAAATATTCTTGAATTAATGTCGTTAAAATCTTTTTTTCAGATTCATTTAATTTATTAATTAATTCCTTATTTGAATTAAGATGCGTCAATAAACCAACTGTCCCTATAGTCAAAATCTGGTAAATGTGGTCTTTGGTATTGATTTCATCTAATTTTTTGTCACCAAATTCAAATCTTGAATAAGTTAAAGCAAGTACATTTCCATATTCACTGATTTTTGACTCTATCATTCTCCTCTGGGCTGATTTACCGCCTCCCCTGGGAGCGAAAATAAAAGTAGGTCTCGGTTTTTTAGGATTTCCCCAAACAGAATCAAAATAAGGCGGTGGAATAAAGTATTGTTCTAATTTATCTTCTTCATCTGCGTTTGTGAATTTAAATGGATCTTCTTCAAAACCCAAATTATTGAAAAATGTTATTTCATCCATCAACTGATAATAGTAAACCCTGATATATTAATATTAATGTATCCAATTGAACTTTATCATTCCAAAATTTTGTTTAAGACAAAGTGCAATTTATAGATATGATTAGTAGATAGATAAAAAAAAACGCCACAAGCGTACTGATTGTATGAGAGGAACCCCGGCATCCTCCCCATGCCTCGGATTTAAGCGGAACAAAATCCGGGGTCGTTGACTGGCGTACCTTGAAGCATAATAGAAAAAGACAAATAACCAGAACAATAGTCGTAAAAATAAGCGCCGAGGGGGAGATTCGAACTCCCGAGGGGAACCAAGCCCCACAAGCTTTC
>JAIORJ010000011.1 GCA_021108185.1 Methanococcoides sp.
TCCCTCTGCTTCTGAGGGTCCGCTTCCTGTGCCCGACAGGTTGGAAAGTTCTATTCTTGCATACCTGCCATTCGGTTCTGAAGTAAAGAAGGATGTCATCAAGAACCTTCTTCCAAAAAGGTATACTGATGATGATCTTGAAACCAAGATAAACCAGCTTCTGGCTTCAGGAAAGGTGTCTAATATTGTGAAAGATGGAATTGTGCATCTCACAAGGACATCTAAGTAAGAGGCAAAATAATACTGAATTTTAAAAAAGAAAGTTAAGCTGCATATTGCAGCTTTATTCTCTGATAGCACCTTTGCTTGCTGAAGATACCATCTTTCGATAGCGTGCAAGGTATCCAGTAGCTTCCTTTTCTACCGGTTTGAACAAGGCCCTTCTCTTTTCAAGTTCCTCTTCCGAAACTTTGAGCTCAATTCTTCTTTCAGGCATATCTATCTCAATGATATCGCCTTCCTGTATCAATCCAATAGGACCGCCCTCATAAGCTTCAGGGGATATATGTCCTATGCATGGACCTCTTGTACCGCCTGAGAACCTTCCGTCCGTAATGAGTGCAACGGAATCGATAAGTCCCATTCCTGCTATGGCGGATGTCGGGGAGAGCATCTCTCGCATTCCTGGTCCTCCTTTTGGTCCTTCGTACCTGATGACAACAACATCACCTGGTTTGATATCTCCTTTAAGGATGGTCTCCATTGCCTCCTCTTCACTGTCGAATACCCGTGCAGGTCCGGTGTGCCTGAGCATCTTCTCATGAACAGCAGACTGTTTGACCACAGCTCCATCAGGGGCAAGGTTTCCTTTCAGGACCGCAATACCGCCTTCTTCGTGGAGGGGTTCTTCGATCGTCGTGATGACGCGTGCGTTCGTCTTTGGATTGACAATTACGAATTCTTCTATGTTCTCGCCAATGGTCTTTCCTGTGACCGTTTTCTCCTCAAGGTTGAGCTTTGATACGAGTCTCTTAAGAATTGCATGGACCCCGCCAGCTCTCTCAAAGTCGATCATGAAGTTCTCTCCACCTGGTCTAAGTCCTATCAGGTGAGGAGTCGTCCTGCTAAGCTCATTGAATTTCTCAAGAGGGAGCTCAAGCCCGAACTCGTGTGCTATGGCAGGCAGGTGAAGTGTCGTGTTGGTACTTCCTCCGACTGCAAGGTCCACTCTTATCGCATTCTCGAATGACTTATCAGTGACTATCTGACGTGCGGTAAGTCCTTCGCTTATCATTGCAACGATCCTTTCTCCTGATTCCTTTGCAATACGCATCTTTTTTGCATCGATCGCATGTGCGGTCGCACAGCCTGGAAGACTGAGTCCGAGTGCCTCTGTCATACATGCCATTGTGTTTGCAGTGAACATTCCTGCACAGGAGCCTGCTCCGCAGCAACAGAGATCTTCAAGCTGTTTAAGTTTCTCAGATGAGACCGCACCGCTCTGGCAGGCGCCAACTCCTTCGAAAACGGAAACAAGATCTGTGTATTTATCATCAACAAATCCAGGGAGCATTGGCCCCCCTGTCACAACAATTGCCGGGATGTCAACTCTTCCGGCAGCCATCAGGTGTCCCGGGGTGATCTTGTCACATGAAGTGACCATGACCATACCGTCCATCTGCTGTCCCTGCAACATTATCTCAATAGTATCTTCTATTGCTTCTCTGCTTGGAAGTGAGTATTTCATACCTTCATGTCCCATTGCGATCCCATCGCAGACACCTATCGTATGGAACTCGAAAGGAACTCCGCCTGCATTGCGAATACCGGCCTTTACAGCTTCTGCTACTTTGTCAAGGTGAATATGTCCCGGAATGAACTCTGTCCAGGAATTCACAACAGCTATGAACGGTTTTTTCATCTCAGAATCCGTCACTCCCATAGCTTTCAAAAGCGATCTGTTCGGCGCTCGTGCGTCTCCTTTCTTTGTATTGTCACTTCTCATATGATAACCTCGTAAATGCAATG
>JAIORJ010000119.1 GCA_021108185.1 Methanococcoides sp.
GACTGGAGACACTGCTTCCTCATCTTTGCTAAATTTTCTATTTGCTTTCATTTTTTTCACTCCTTAGATTTCTTCTTCATTGCCTTCTCAAGTTTCTTTGCCCACATATCTGTTGCCTGCGTATATTCGCATTCAAGATAGTGTGCCACAGCCTTGGCGAGAGCATCCTTGGTATTCTTTTCGCCCGATTTCTCTTTAAGGGCAATTAAGTCATCTTCTATAATGACCATCTGAGCGTGCATTATCTTAGACATTTTGTTCACCTTGCTGTGAATATTGACAGATTAGATATTAAAAATACCGATATCAGAACTGTCAATTCCTCTGCAATTACATCATTATAATTATGATGTATATATACATTTGCATTATCATAATCATAATGATGATTTTTTTCTTTGCAGATAATTTTAGAAAAATATTTCACAATTATGCGGCAAATGCGAACAATATTATCACAAGGGCAAATCCAATCAAGTACTACAAGCTTGAACATGGAACATTACAACGATCTTCACATCAGGAGTAAACTCTTTTCAAATTCCACTGCCGTATCCGGGGCAAGCCGGAAACCATACTCAAGCATCTGCCTGAATATTGCAGGCGATTCACCTTTATCAGGCAAACCATCTTTCACCAATTCAGCAAAATGAAAAGGACGCCCCTCGTCCTGACACCAGGAAACTTTGCAATTGTTGAAGCCTCCTCATCGGTTATTAACAATGAAGAGCCGCTCTTCAGAGCAAGTGTTATAGCTTCCCTCTCACCCCCCACTCAATTTGCAATTTAAGACTTCCCCCCTCCTATCTATCTTTTCAGACACGCCAATCTTCCTGACAACAATTTGCTTATTATCCACCGCAGTCCCGATAATCCCGGCGTCAGGATACCCGTTCAATTTCCCATCTGTAACAGCCTTTTCGAACACACCAGGTGGAATGTCTATTGTTCCATAAAGTTCCACTAATAAACCGAGTTTATTGTACCTGGCAATCCAGATCAAAACACCAGTATCGGCCACCGTCACAGGTCACTGATTTATTTAATCAGCCTGCTCTTTGAATAATGCACGCTTACTCCGCGTTTTTGCAGTTACCGAAACACCTCATGCTTTGATAAGCCCGTCATCCCTAGCATCCTGCCGATTGTATTCTTGCCCTGTTTTATACTGCTCCAGTAGCATGTTCTATTTTTGTTTCCCTCAATCCGATATTGAGCAATTCACGCAGCAAGTTTGAACGCCCTATATGCTCTTCTTTTGCCAGTGCATCGATTTCTTTCACCACACCCGGTGCAATCCGCAGTGATATTGCACTATATGTCATGTATTCTAATCGACTAGAATTATTAATAAGATTTTCTAACAGGGCTATAAAATCTCTGGTGTTGAAGTTAATTTTGGATTTGATAGTAGTGTCGAATCAACCTTCAAGTGTCAGATTATGAAGGGCATAGGGCACAATTCTAAAATCAAATTATTCAATAATTATATTAGATGCCGATTAACGCAGATATTTTATTTTAAATTGAATTGTATCCAAATATTCACTGTTCAATTGAATTTTGAACCCATAATGACATTCATCTGCGTTTATCTGCGTTTATCTGCGGTTTATATCGAAATGATTACCACCCCTGGACCCCCTGCTGATCAAGGTAGCCAAATGTATTCAGCCGTGGTGGTTCATGTGGTATTGGTTTGGAGTGCCAGAGGAATGAGTATTTTTACGGTGGGTGAGTGAGGGGTATGTCTGCTGGTTGTGGGTTGGGGAGCGTGGTAGGCGCAGGCCATGGCCGTAGAAATATATAAGATATGTGGGCTTGTAAAAAACAACCACAGTCATTAGAAACCTTTATGATTGTTCAATAAGAGAAGATATTCTAATGAAAAACGTTACTCTCCATATCTCAGGCAATGTCCAGCGTGTTGGTTACAGGGCAAAAGTCA
>JAIORJ010000103.1 GCA_021108185.1 Methanococcoides sp.
TTTGACCCAAATCTATGCGCCTACTTGGGGAAGTTGTTTTGTCCCCGTTCCTAAGTTCCAAAAGTGTTTGACTTTATTCCCTTTTTGTTGCATATGGTTCTCATATCAATGAAATTTAATTATGATAATATTGCAGTATGCGGAACATATTATTGTCAATAAAACATTTGGCAACTATGAATAGTACACATTCTGTATACTATATAAGGAAAGTATTAGAGCCAAAACAACTTGAAGATGTAGGATTTAAATCTTTTGATGCAATGCATATCGCATGTGCAGAAAGCGAAAAAGCAGTGTCGTTTTTTCTTTTTGTCAATTTTGTATTTATTAAAATATTTTGTTTTTTACATGCTTTTTCAGCAGGTTATCCGAGACGTTGTACCGCCCGAGAATAATCAAATTAAGGAGTTATTATGAAATTGTTTAAAGTTTTGAGCAAAGTGAATCAAATTGAAAAAATTTCGTTTTTAAAAATTCTTGATGGCTTTTGTACTGAATCACGAAAAATAACGCCTCAAGTAGATCAAATACTTTCTCAAGGTGCGAATCAGTTAAAAAACGTAGACGATGCCAATATCGCTAAACTTTTCAAGCTTCTCAACGAAAAGTATTCCGCTCATTTAGAAAAAAAAATTAAATTTAGCAACTATCAGCTTGATATTATAATTGAAATCTTTGTCAGAGATGGCAACCAAATGATGTCAAGAGAATGGTTTTATAAATTGTACAATCAAGCTGTGGTGAACCTGAAATCCCATATCAAAACCATATCGTCTCAAATTAACAAAGAGAAAGGTGAGTTATCATCACAAAGAAAGCGAGATTATTCCGTTTATCAAAATTGTGTCAAAACAGCTTATGAAAATGATCTTGCAGTAAACCGAGACCAGCATTTGTCATGGGAAGAAAAAACCATTTTGCACACTCTTTCAAGGAGTCTTGAATTATCAAATGAAGAAAAAAGGACTATAACTTATTCCGTGGTTCCGCTGGAAAAACATAATGTCGATGACATTATCAGTGAGCTTAAAGATGCAGGAATTATCTTTTTTAATCGCAAATCGAACACCTTGTTTATCCCAGATGAAATTGTTTGGCTACTCAGGGGAATTTTAGAAATTGAAATACCAAACAAGTATTTGCGGCGTATTCTTAGGCACTTCAGAGACCCTGAAATAAATCTCATCGCCAGAAAACACAATATTGACAGAAAACTTAAGAGAAACGAGAAAATCAAAGAAATTATAGCCCAAGGTCTAAGCGTTACTAACCTTCTGACCAGTGATGTTTTTACAGAGAAAGTAACAAAGGCGGATAGAGCCAAAAGAATCCAGGAGTTCATAACAAAAGACCTTGAAATTGACCTTACAAGGGCAGGAAGGTCTTTAGAAGAAAAGGTTGCAAATCTTATTATATATTTCAATGAGTTAGAACAAGATGATACTACATCACTTTCTCGTGATGGTTATGAAAAATTATTGAACTTACTCACGGAAGCTATCCCCAATATTAACAAAAGAATAAAAGAAGAATTTGAAATTCAGGATGAAGATGTCATGTCGTCTGAATTTTTAACAGACTACAACATTGGCCCCCGTGATATTATTTATTTGCTAAAACGAGAAGAGTTGCTTGATTTCTGCAAGAAAAATGGCATCAAATCAAGAGGCAATCTCGTCTCTAACATTATCAACAGCTTTAGGAATATCCAGGACCTTTATTTGGAAAACTTTGAGTCCGTCGGGTGCCGAGACCTCCATTCCCTAAAAGAAAAAGGATTAACGGTAAAAGAAAGTGAGCTTGGCAGCCTTTATGAGGAACTTACAAAAGATATATTTAAAAAACTTGGTTTCAACGTAGACGAAAAGCTACGGCAAGAATTGAATACTGATAGAGCAAAAATGGACGTTCTTCTTAACTT
>JAIORJ010000117.1 GCA_021108185.1 Methanococcoides sp.
CAACACGGACGTGTTCACCAAGTTTATAGTCCACAGGGCAGATGAGATTCCCTACGTTTTCAATGAACAGAATATCAATATCTTCGAGATCTATATTTGCTAATGATCTTTCGACAAGTTTTGCATCCAGATGACATTCACGTCCGGTGTTTGCAGCTACAGTTCTCACACCAAGTTTTTCAAAACGGGATGCATCCATCTGTGCTACCACATCACCCGCAATGACCGCTATTCTGTAACGGTCTTTGAGTGCATTGATCGCCTCTTCAATAAGCGTTGTTTTCCCGGAACCTATGGCTCCCATGATGTTCATGGCAAAAATTCTGTTTTTAACTAAAAGTTTCCTGTTGCTATATGCAAGTTCATTATTGGCTTTCAGGATATCTTTGTTGACATTTATTACGTGCATCAGCATTGGTACCACCCCTTTCTAATTTCATATCTCGATATCTATCGTCTGAATAATGAGGTCGTTTCCACCTACCAGCTGAAGCAACTTACCGCATACAGGGCAGGTCAGTATTGCATATTCATAAAGGGGTGGCTGATCATCACAACGAACGTTATCTGAAACTCCGGCATCTCCCCGGTATCCGCATTCACACTCTCCACATGGTGATACGAAATTCACATCGATCTTTGCACTTTCGGCAATACTATCTTGAGACAGAACATCAAGGCAGAACAATAACTGGTCCGCGTTCACATGTGTAAGCCTGCCGATCTCCAGTTTTATGGAATTTACTGCCAATGCTTTATTATTATGTGCTGTTGCAATTACAGTCTCAAATATCTCACAAGCAAGTGAATATTCATGCATTTTATATTCCTTTGTTACGTGTATATTTGTACCAGTTATAGCATGTGCCTTCCAGGCTTACCATGCAGGGCCCGACCGGATCTTCAGGAGAACATCTTTCACCAAAGAGCGGACATTGTGAGGGTTCAGCACGTGCTGTCAATATTTCCGCACAGATACAGCCTTCATAAAGACAATTTTCATCATTATCGTGCTCTGAAGCTCTTTTCTCATGAGAGGTCTTGTCATAGATATCAGCATGAACATTTACAGCATCGAATTGCTCAAACTCTTTTTTCAGAGCAAGGCCGGAATTTTCGATCATGCCAATTCCCCGCCAGTCGCTATCGTTCTCTTTAAAGACCTGATACAACATTTCCCGGGCCTTGAGATTTCCCTCGACATTCACACAGCGTGGATATGCGTTCTCCACACAAGACCTGCCGGACTCTATCTGGTCCTGGACCATGGCGATACCCAGTAGAACATCGAGAACTTCGAATCCTGTTGCTACGATCGGAAATCCCTTTTCTGAAATGGGATCATATGGATGTGTGCCAATGATCGTTGACACATGTCCAGGTGCCAGGAATCCGTCCACGTTCGTATCCTGTGTGAGGATCTCCATTGCAGGAGGCATCAGTTTATGGGATGTAAGTATGCTGAAGTTTTCAGGGACTTCTCTTAATAATGCAGCAGCATTGGAAGGTGCAGTGGTTTCAAATCCGATCCCAAAAAACACGATCTCCTGGGTCGGGTTATCTTTTGCGATCTTTATGGCATCATCGATGCTGTAGACCATACGAATATCATATCCCTCAGACCTGGCATCGAACAAACTTCCCGTAGTTCCCGGGACCCTCATCATATCCCCAAAGGAAGTGATCACCTTTCCGGATCTTGCAAGGGCAATTGCAAAGTCTATATCCTCTACAGGGGTTACACAAACGGGGCATCCCGGACCGCTTAACAACTGAACCTCTTCAGGGATTATATCGCGAATTGCATATTTTGATATGGTCCTTTCATGAGTGCCACATACATGCATTATTCGAAGAGGTGTGGCATGTTCATTGATCCTTGATATAAGCCTTTGTTCAATATTTTCCATCATA
>JAIORJ010000113.1 GCA_021108185.1 Methanococcoides sp.
CTTTCATTTTTTCTCCATCTTTTCATTCAAAATTTCCACAGCTTTCTTGAAGCCAATAAAAGAGATGATCGAAACAACTCCGGCAAGTACAAGATGTAATGATATTTTTACTATTTTTTTCATAAAATTAATCCCAATGTTTAATTTTTAACTAATCTTTCCGACCTAAGTTAACCTCTTGCGAGACAAGTAAATAACTCAAATAAGTCATTGACAATATAACCTCGTAAAATATTATTGTTCAATAAGTTACGCAATAACTTAAACAATAACAAAAACGAGGTTATGTATGTTAAATAGCTTTAATCAGGTAAAATTGTCAAGCGTGGGATCAAAAAATGTTTTTGATTTGTTCAAGAAATTCAAATTAGACTCCATCTTATCGCAGAGTAAAATCGTAAAACAGAAAGGACATCAGATTTCGGAGATGCTTTTTTCCTTCTTAATTATTATTCTTGAGAACAGTAGTTCGGTTTATAGCGGAATAGTAAGGAATCATAGTTCACATCTCAAAACACCAATCAATGATATGCTTAACAATCCTCATTATAATTGGCGCAATTTGCTTTACCGTATTGCCAAACGTTTCTCACAACTTTGTCCCGAATCGCAACTTGAAGATTGTTCTTTGATATTCGATGATACAAGCAAAGTGAAAACGGGTCATAAAACGCAAAACATCAGTTGGTTTTACGATCACAGTAAAAGCGGATATTTCAAAGGCTATCAGAATATTACTTCAGCTTGGAGTAACGGCAGGCAAACCATTCCGCTTGATTTCGAGTTGAAAACCGGTAAGAAACGAACAAAGCATTCACGAAAGACAAAATATCCGGTCGGAACTCATACAGCGCAGAGAGTACGATTCGCCAAACAAAAGAAAATTGATATTGTTATTCAAATGATCAAACGGGCAAGGCAGAGAAAAATTTCTTTCAAGTATATATTATGGGATTCCTGGTTCAATTGCAGCAAAAGCTATTCTTTTATTTTTGAGGAATTAATTCCTGCCGGGAAAGTATTGATTTCTATGCTGAAAAACGGAACACAGAAATACAAATACGGAAATCGTTATTTGAATTTGAAAGAATTGTATCGCAAGTCGGGAAAATGGAGTCACGATCCCATTTCCGGTATCAAATACAAGTCACTTGAAATTGAACTGCTCAATGTTTCCACTGCAAATAAGGTTGAGGAAAGAACTGTGATCGGAAAGGTAAAGGTATGTTTCTTCAAGTATCCGAATGTTAAAAGGTGGAAAGCGATAATCTCGACGGACACCAATCTCTCTGAGATAGAAGTATTGAAAATATACTTGAGAAGGTGGAGTATCGAGTGTATCTTCAAAGAAATTCGTCAATATTTCGGATATGATCAGAGTAAATCTTCCAACTATGCGGCAATGGTCGCTGATCTAAGCATTCGATATGTCTTTTATACAATGTTTTGTTTTAGGAAAGAGATGAACAACAATGAGCCGATGGGACAGATAATAATCAAGTTCTATCAAGAGTTGTTTGATATGTGGTTGAGCACATTTGTGGAAATTATGTTCGTTCGTTATGTTAAGAATTTCGTGGATTATGCGATTAAGCTCGGTTACACTGATTTGTTTGATCTGCAAAAGAATATTGATAAATTGCTTCAAGCTTTCTTCGAGCGAGAAGTGTGGACAGATAAAATTACCGAAGCAGATAATAAGCCATTAAGGAAATCTGCATAACTTCATTCAAATAAATGGATTATATGTGTTTTTATGAAAAATCGCCCCTTATTTATAAAGACTTACGTGTCGGAAAGATTAGTTATAAGATAGGGCAACCAGACCAAATTCTCCATTGACTGCCGGCAGTCGTCGGG
>JAIORJ010000134.1 GCA_021108185.1 Methanococcoides sp.
GTTGCAACATCGTAACAGTCCTGGAATCTCTTACCTTCAGGAGCGTTTGCGTAGTTGCCTTCGTAGGAGCTGACGATGTTGTTGATAACAGCGTTCACGGAGTCGATGTCCATGCCTGCTGTTGCACGTGCGACTTCTCCCATCATTCTTGCTTCCATACCGGTTGTCTTGTCAGTGATGACACCCTTTGCTGCTGCGACACCTGAGAGGATCTCACGGCCGGATGCTGTGTCAGTTACGGACTGTGCTGCTGCTTCGAGGAGGCACATCTCGGTACATGGACCTGCACATGGATAGTACTGGTTACCGGTCATAAGGTCTGTGAACTCACTGAGAGTTGCACATGCCCATCCAGCGATCTGGAGGGTTTCTCTGGTGTTGGTGGATCCCCATCTGATGTGGACAGGACCATCAAGGTGCCAGCTTGCACTGCTCATTACCATGGAGTTAAGACTGGTTGCAATGTCTACAATGGTTGTTTCCTCAATACCACCAGCGTATCCGCCGAAGATAGGCATCTGTTCGTCCATGATGATGTCGCTGTTACCCTTGTAGTGTGCGATAACTGCGATTGCATCGAGGTCGATCTTAAGCTCGTTGAGCTGTGATACTTCGTGGCTGTCACTTGTTACCTGGCCACCGACACAGTCGGAAGCGATGTTTCCCTGAGCGGACAGGGAAGTCTCAGGTCCCTAAACAGCCATACCTGGTCTGCCAGCCATTGCTGCTGCGTTCCTGATGAGCCTTGTTTCGGACTTTGCTGCGAGGATCTCGTATGGGCTGCCTGGTATAGGTGGCTTACCACGGATCGTCATCATGACACCATTTACAATTGTGTCAACTTCTTTCTCGAGTGCATAGCTCATGTGAATTGGCATGAACATATCTTCTGAGATAGGTGAGCCGGTTGGACCGCCCTGTACTATAGGCTTTCTCTTGTCGCCTACTGTCCTCTTCTTCATCTGTACTGAATCTCTGCCGGTACCGAGCTGGAATGCTGGCATTGGGTTGTTGATAGCGTCCCAGATCTCGTCCTCTGTGTACTTGACGATCCTCTTTGTGTCTGTGCAGAAGATACCACAGTCAAGGAGCATCTCAATACCTGCCTTGAAGAGTCTCTCCATCTGGTCCTTGTCGGTTGGAACGGTCTCGGTGCCAAAGTCAAGGTTGTATTTATTCTTGAGTTCCATTGCCTTCATTGGAATGGTCATCAGATCCCAGTCATCCTGGGTACATTTCTCGCCTTTCTGTGCTCGGTCGTAGAAGTCAAAGCAGGTAACTGATTTTGTAAATGTCATTTTAAGTTCCCCCAATATTATGCCATAAGTTCAAGTGCTACTCTTGCTGCTTCTGCTGCATTTTCGGCTGTGCCGTCTGCACCACATTCTTCGATCCATGCATCTGTGACTGGTGCGCCACCGAACATGATCTTAACAGAATCTCTGAGGTTCTCTTCTTCGAGTAACCTTACTACATCTTTCTGGCCAAGCATTGAGGTTGTCATAAGTGCGGAACCGACAAGGAGCATTTTCTTACCCTTGTTCTTTGCAATTGCTTCTACTACATCCTCATTTGGGATATCTGTTCCAAGGTCAAGGATCTCAAAGCCGTTTGCACCGAGCATTGTTGTAACAAGGCGGTGACCGATATCGTGAATATCTCCTTCCTGTACGAAGGTAACTGCCATGCCTACACCCTCATCGTCGCCTTTCTCTTCTGCGAGAATTGGCTCAAGGATTTCCATTGCAGCTTTCATTGCCTTTGCAGACATCATGATCTGTGGAAGGTAGATAGTTGCTGCTTCGAAGTTGTCTCCTACGATCTTCATTCCTGGTGCAAGTGCTTCGTTGATAACGTCGAAGGCAGTAATTCCTGCATCAAGGGCTTCCTGTGTCAGTGC
>JAIORJ010000038.1 GCA_021108185.1 Methanococcoides sp.
GCCATCGCCACCCCACAACTCATTCCCAGAATGAGCAAGCTTATTAGTATAAATTTAAAATGTTTATTCATAGATAATTTCTCCAAATATTATATGATTATAAGTTATCAAATCTCCCCATATGTACATAACCTTTTCGATTTATCGAAATCTCGAGCCCATCGCTCTTCATTATAGATATTAAAGTGTCGTCAGTAACTTCACCTACAACATTTAAATAACAAACGGATTTGATCTTGTCCAGCATTGATGGGGAAACAGTGAACAACAGCTCAAAATCCCCGCCGGTGTAGAGCCCGAGTTCAAGGGCATCATCATTACCGACAAGGGCTATAACCTCATCGTCAATAGGAAGAGTCTCCCCGAATATTTTGAAACCGACACCATTAGCCTCTGCCAGATCATATAATGACATGGCCAAACCATCACTGGTATCCATCATGGAGGTGACACCACCAGTGCTGGCAAGGGCCTGCCCTTCTTTTATACGTGGCACAGGTTCCAGCAAAGTGTTCAACAAATTATCGCTTGCATCAAGTCCCTGCTGTAAGGCCAGCAGTGCAGCACCGGCTGAGCCGACATTCCCGGTGACACAGACAAGGTCACCGGGTCTGGCACCACTTCTTCTCAAAAGATGTTCCTTTTTCACCCTGCCAAGAGCAGTACCTGTGATGGTGAGTTCATCATGAAGGTCGATATCACCGCCTATCACAGAAGTATCACAAAAGCTTGCACAGGCATCCATACCGCGTGCAATATCCTCAGCGAATCCAAGTTCCATATCATCCGTGATACCAAGGGCGGAAAGGAAACCCACAGGAGTTGCACCCATGGAAGCCACGTCACTCAAGTTCACAGCAGCAGCCATCCAGCCTATCTGCCATGCACTCATGACCTCAGGAAAATCGGTCTTGCGATGCAACATATCGGTCGTTATCACCAGACAGTCCTCATCAGAGATATCGATAACAGCGCAATCATCCGATCCTGCACCCTCCATGATGGCAGGGTTTTTCTTCGTAGAAAAAACAGAACACAGGTGACCTATGAGCTCACGTTCGTTTATCCCTGATATCAGGTCTGACCTTTCCATAAGCTTATCCTATATTCTTAATATTTAGTAGTAATGTCTAAAAGAGAGGATCATCTCCAGACCCTTCTCTTAACTAAAATAAGCATTACTCCCACAATACTTGCAAATATCACGATTGGGATAACAACTCCGATGAACACGATTATACCATTGACACTGCCTATGAAGCCACGTACTGAATCTGACAAGGCATCACGTAATCCCCATGAATGCGTAATATTACGAGGCTCACTCACATCGACATTGATGGTCGCAAGATTGATCCTGTCATTAAGATAATTGAGCCTGCCAGTCAGACTTTCGATCTCACCACGCACACGTCCGAGTTCCTTCTCGACCGCAAGGACTTCTTCCACGGTCGTGGACATCTCAAGGATCTCACCAAGACGAGTCTCCTGCTTCTCCAGATTGGAAAGGCGTGCATTCACATCGATATATTCCTCAGTGACATCAGAAGCAGTTGTGCTTTCAGAGGTCACTTTACCAAGCTCACCTATACTATCGAGCACCTTGTCAAGTTCAGACGAAGGAACGCGTATAGTAATATAACCATACATACCCTCATCATCCCCGTATCGGGTATAAACAGAAGATGAAGACACATATCCATCGAACTCATCCGCGATATCGCTTATATCATCCAGCACTTCAGGAGTGTTCTTTACCTCAATGGAAACAGAAGATGTAGTAATTACCTTACGTGTAATACTGCTTTGAGATGCTGCGCCGTTGTCAGCCACCTTAAAAGATGAGCCATCATCAAAAGATG
>JAIORJ010000173.1 GCA_021108185.1 Methanococcoides sp.
ACGTCCGGTTCTGGGAGAGCCTGAAGGGGAAGTTCCTTTGGGCTACTCACCTGGGAGGGGCGGCCTGTGAGGGTCGCTCCTATCCCGATCGCTGTTTCCTTTAGCTTAATCTATCTATTTCCTCAATGATCTGGTCAATTACTTCTGTATTGTAGATTTTTTTCTTTTTTCCTGCACCTTTGACGGAATATACGAAAAAGACATGACCTCCAAAATCATTTTTAAATCGCTCATGATTTTTTCGATGCATTTCTACCCATTGATATTGATTGATAGACTGGCCAAAAGAAATTGGTTTGATTTGAATTCCTACATACTTATCATTTACTTTTATGTAAAAATCAACTCCATACGTTCTATCCCATTCATCCGGTGCCGGTTCTATCTTACGATTGACAATTGATTCAAGCTGTCCATAGATTGTATCAATTTCTGCCTTATAGCCATCGTAAGTCCTATTAAGAACCAGATTGTATGCATAATCAACGCATTCATCTTCAGTGATTGATTCCAACTCACTTTGAACAACCTCAGAAATCTTTATATATAAAGTCTGACCTAAACCTGTTATGTAATCCCTTGTAATTCTGACGCCATTTTTCTTTTTTTGTTGTGCATTATTGAAATAAAAGTCTTCCCATTCATCAAAAGTCTTTGGAGCACAAACTCTTATCAATTCGGATGTTGAGCCAACACTATATGCCTTATTCAAACCCCACCTATTCATTCCATAGTTTAATAGGGTTTCCCTCTTAAATTTTAAATTTTGCCCTTCAGTACCGGCAATCCATTCTTTATTCATGATTTCCTCAAATTTAAGAATTTATGTTTGTGTTTATATTCTTGCTGGCTATCAACTAAAACAAGCCCCTTTTTTATGAGGTGTGCATTTATGAATGTTTTGTTTTTAAGATATAGATAACAAAACAGATTGTTGTCTTTATCATATTTTTCCTTGTCAAATTTCATATACACTTTTTGATTTTTTGTCTTTAATTTCAGAAATTCAACAGCTTCTCCGTTTGCTGATTTATCTTCTTTGACGCCAATTAAACGGACAGTTAATCCATTGGTTAACTTTATTGTTTCTGGACTAATGATCTCTTTAACAGAATAATACTCTTCTCTACTCGAATGATTTTTATCGATTTTTGAACCAAATTGTAATTTCTTAGGATCGATTTTTTTATCAAAAGCATGAAAGTCGTTAAATACATATGGGAGGTTGTCTATTTCGTTCTTAAAATCAATATTGATTTTCTTCTGCTCTATAAACTCATATTTAGTGCCAAATAAGCCAAGTTGGCTTACCTGCAGCTTCTGTTTAATATAGGGGATGAACTCATGATTAATTTCATAACCAACTGAATTTCTGTTAAGATTTTTAGCTGCAAGAGATGTTGTTCCACTTCCAAGAAATGGATCAAGAATTGTATCTCCAACAAAGGAAAACATCTTAATTAATCTTTTTGGAAGTTCTTCAGGGAACATTGCAATATGCCCGTCTTGCCTTACGCCACCAAAATTCCAATGCCCAGAAAAATATTCCTTCCATTCTTCTTTTGTCATCCTTGATTGTTCTTTGCTTGTTTTATCAGGCCGTGTGGATGTGCCAAGTTTTTTAAACAATAGAATAAATTCATAATCAATTGATAGGATACCATTGCGTGGGAAAGGAAAACTTCCCATTATACTGGCACCCCCAGTAGTATTGGTTGTTGTTTTTTTCTGCCAAATTATAGCGCCCATATAATCAAAACCAATACTTTCGCAAAATTTGATTATTTCTGTTCTTATTGGAATAACTTTATATCTTCCATAATAAACAGAACGGGCAAATTGATC
>JAIORJ010000042.1 GCA_021108185.1 Methanococcoides sp.
TCTTGAGTTTGACACGATTTTGAGCTAATCAATTCTTTATCAGCGATATAAAAATCGACAGGCACACTACAAAACTTACTTAAATAATTGATTTTAAATATATTGTGATTTTGCTTCTTTGGGCATAATATTGGGGAGAGGTTTTAATCCCAATTTTTGTTGTATAAGTTGTTCATCAGGCTGTTGGGCAGATCTTAATAATACTTCTTTTGCATCATGTTCAATTAGACTAACTTGCATTTTATCCAATAATTTCCGCAATTTATTTTCAGTTGTTTTTACACCGGTACTTTCCAATTTTAACAAGGTGTGATTCAATAATGTAAAAGCAATATAACACAAACAGATATGCCCTTCAATTCGTTTGTTTGACCAGTGGAACATAGGTCTGGTTTCCAAGTGAGATTTAAATGTTCTAAAAGTATGTTCAATACGATATAGTTGTTTATATTGGTCTAATACTTCTGCAATAGAAAGTTCTTTGTTGTTTGTAGCTATTGCCAGAAAACCATCATATTGTTCATCTCTTTTTATTTTCTCAACATCTAGTACGTATTTTTCTTTTTCTTCTTTTTTCAGAAAATATCGTGATGCTTTTTTTGCTAATAATGCAGGCTGAGTTAGCAGCTTTTGTGCAGTAATCAATTTCTCTTTTCGTTTATAGCAATCTTTTCTTGCTCGTTTTTGTGAGTATGTTCCTATAACAATTCGCCCTTTGTATTTAGTAGTACAAAACTGTACTAATACTTCTTTTCCCAGACTGTCAATATATCTCCATTCTTTATGATAGTTATTTATGTCAATTAAATAAGACTTTACATGTTTTGGCAGAGTACGAAGTCTTTCTCCCACGATAAACTCATATCCATTATCAACTACTATTTTAAGATTATCTGTCGATAACATCCCTCTATCTGCTACAACAATAACTTTGTCTATCTGGTAATCTTTCCGTAAATCTTCAATGGCATGGACAAAAGTATGCCCTTCAAAAGTATCTCCTTTAAATATTCTATATCCAATATGAGCATGCAAAATAATATTTGGGTTTTTCCTATTTTCCCATCTTTGCTAAATCCTTTTTGTCTTACACTATCTTCAACTTCCAACTCACTATCAAAATATAGTGTAGTTACATCATAAAAGACAACATCAAGTTTTTGATTAAAGAGATTACGACCTGTCTGATATATTTGCTTTTGTATTAATTGATTGTAATCTGATAATTTATCCAAAACCCTATAAAGATGTTGTAATTCAACGGGTGCTATCCCCAAATACTCTGATTGATTGTAGTAAGAGCTTCTTTTGCTACATGGATCATGCAAACGTTCTATTAGCATAAGCAGCAAAGCATTCTGAAAATCGAAGCTTAGTTTGTGTTTTTGTTGAATGTTTTTTGAGATTAAATCAAGACTAAAGTTTTTAAATGCTTTTGAGAATATTTGGTAGTATCCATAATTATATCTCGCTTTTTCAGTAATTGTTATTCCTAGAAGTTGTTTTAAATCACCACCTCCAAGTTCGTATAATTTAGATCCTATACGTCTTAGTTGTTCTGGTGTATAATCTTCAACTTTGCCTAAAGAGTATAAAATGCGTTGTCGTGTTTTTCCTGAATTATCTCTATAACTTTCAATAATTCTTAAATATTTCCCTGACTTTTTATTTTCGACCCTTAAAAATGCCATAATCCAAAATTACGGCCTAAATGTTTATAAAACAAAAAGTTGGCACACTACACTTTTTGAAATTCTAGAGAAAAAATCCTTGATTTATGGGGCTTGTAGAGGATCGGATTGCCTGAACGTGTCAAACTCAAGA
>JAIORJ010000078.1 GCA_021108185.1 Methanococcoides sp.
CAGCGCGGTAGCCAAGTACCAGGCCCGGACAGAAGTGGCCGTGAAAATCGATGATAGGTTAAAGGTCGGGGGGAATATAGGGCTGTGTCATTGATATTGGATTGGTTGCGATGGGGTTAATAAGTTTTGTTTTAGGTCTTTTAACTTCAATTAAAATCGTCAAGATCAAACGCAATGAATCCCATACTCCTCAACGTTTCCTTTTTATTAATCTTCCGTGCCATAATGCCGAAATATTCTATACGTTCATCATTGTTCCACTGAACATAGCCTGATTTTTCCTTTAATAGTGCCAGGATATTTTTAGCATCCTTGAGCTTCAGGTCCTGCCATTTGCACTCAACAAACAGAATATGCTTCATCTCATCATTCAGTGCCGCCAGGTCTATCTCATAAGTATTCTCGCCCCTGGGTCTTCTATCGATCTTTCCCCACTGCCGCCCTATCTTTTCAAAAGAAAAAGGCAGGGTTTGCCTGAGATTACAGTCCTGCAGGAATTGTTTACAGACATTTTCAAAAACATGCCCCAGATAAGCATCATATGATTTTTCAATCTTTTTAATCACTGCCTTGCGGTTGGTTTCCAGTTCAGACCGCGCAGTAAAAACATACCTGTACCAGAATGAAAAGAAATTGTCCGATACCTTATAGATCGAAGCTGACCTAATGCCCTTGTTTTTCTTAAGACACACCGGATACTCCTTAGCTATAAATCCCAGGTGTATCAGCACCCGTAGATATTTTGGAATATTATGCACAGGGATACCTGTTTCATCGGCTATCAAAGACATCTTTGATTTCCCCTTTGATATGGCCTCAAGTATCAGTTCATAGTTGGTAGGTTCCCTCAGTTCTTCTTTTAAAAGAAAAATTGCTTCATCATATAGAAATGTAGCCCGTTTTAACACCCTTTGGTCAAGATTTTCGATAAATGTCCAGTCACGGTCGAACTTAAGAAGATATGCAGGAATCCCGCCAACGCACCCGTATATCTTTACAAGTTCATCCATATTCTTGTCAGGAAAAAAAAATGATGTGTCCCTGAACTTCAATGGCTCTAATTTAAGCTGACCGGTCCTTCTTCCGTAAAGAGGGCTCTTATATCCCAGCACTTCAGTTTCCATCATTCCAATGCTTGAACCCAGCAGTATAAGCATTACATTGCTGTCTTTAAGATAGAGGTCCCAGGCAGACTGGAGTGCTGAGGTTGCAGCCACATCTCCTTCGATAAGATAGGGGACTTCGTCTATCACGACCACTGGTTTGCCTCTGGCACCCAGGTTCTCTGTGATGAATTTCAGTGCCTGATCCCATTGGTTTATTTTCGGGACATATACTCCTGCCTGGGGACAGGTCTTCTCAAGAAAATCTTCTGCCTGCTTTTCAATGGAGAACTTCTGAGACAGATGGTAAACAGCAGGCTTGTTTTTTATAAACTTAAGCACAAGTTCGGTCTTTCCCACCCGCCTCCTTCCGTATATTACAAATAATGAAGAGCTTTTATTGCCATATTCCTCTTCTAGGATGGATAGTTCGTCTACCCTGTTAAAAAACAGACTCATAATCCTAAGTATCGTAATCCTATTTATTTAAAGTTTTTCTTTATCAATAATTGGTAATACATTGATGATACCCAAAACAAGGGTTTTAAAACGCAAGCAAAAATAGCCACAGTGGAATGAATACAATCCTTATATCTCCGACATACTGTTCATCCAACATGGTCTTTGTTACCACAAACGCGCTGATATTCGTGAAAAGTCGATCACCCCCTTCAATCCCCTGGCGCATAATGTCAAAAGCATGGTCTGCCGTGACCCACGGTCCTTCCCAGTCTGAGTT
>JAIORJ010000195.1 GCA_021108185.1 Methanococcoides sp.
AAACAAATTCTTCAGTAATTATTTTAAAATCCTCTATTAGAAAGGGGATGGAAGATAATCTTAAATTAGGTTTGGATAGCTTAATTATTTTATTGGGGAGGGGAATATGTTTTATCTTCTTTTCTTTTTGCACACCTCCATATTCTTCAATCAGGTGAAGTAAAGCAGCTACCTGGTGTTTGCAAACCGGGCCCCAGTTATACGGGCAATTACAATTGGATTTAATATAATCGTTTAAACCGGATACAGTTACAGTGTACAAAGATGTCCCCCTTACTTCGAATAATGCCGATCCTTGCGATTTATTTATCTCTGCACTTTCTACTCTTTTTATGTTGAACAAGTTTTCTCCTCTGCTCCTTACTTCAGATGTGGCGTAGATATCTATATAATTATCAATTCTATCAACAATAGTATTTGACATTAATAAATGTATTTTTAAATATTGAATTATAGTAGTATAAAAAATCCTGTCTATTTACCAGACAGGATTTTGAGGTCTCGAGCGGATTCGAACCGCTGTGAATGGTTTTGCAGACCACCGCCTAACCGCTCGGCCACGAGACCATTTTTAAGCGTTGCAAAATTAATTAATTTATTAATTAAAATAAAAAGATTTTTACTTAAAACTTGTTTAGCACTTTCAGGCTAAATATTATTTTGATGTGCTAGGAATGAATTTACCTTTGCCAAAAAAGGCATATGAAAGAGGAATTACTTGCAGAGATAATAGGACTAATAGCACCAGGGGAAATCAGTAAAAATTTTGAGGTGATGTCTGTAAAGGAGAAAAAGGATTCGATAACCATAGTATTTGAAGAGAGGGGCAACCTGATCCCACAAGATCTTAAATGGAAGGATGCCGTACTGGATGGTTTTCTAAACCCTGTAGAACTTCAGACATTTCCGTTAAAGGATAAGACGGTATATTTATCCCTAAAACGTAGGCGCTGGAAAGAGCGGGGCAAAACGGACAAGAGTTATTACAACACCTACGACCTACACCGTCAAGGGATGAAAACGACTAATGAGTTTGGTGATTTTTTAAAAGAGGAGTTTGGACTCCGACCCTCTGAATATAACAAGCTTTGGAAAAGCATTACGGGTTAAAGGCAGTACGATATATAGATGGTATAGGGATGTACTGAGTTTATATGCACAAGACGGGGGTGCTAGTGTGCACAAGAACGATGTTAAAGCAGGAAGTCCCGGTAAAGCAAGGACCATAGATGTTCCAATTTTTGAGGAATCCAATTTTGGCGAAAAAATGGCCATTGATGAAAAGCACATAGGTGAAGACTTCTATACAATCATGAGCAACAGGGATACCGGGAAAATAGCCATGTTGTGCAACAGTTATAATTTCACAGGGTTGGAACAGATACTTGTCAGGCATCCTTCTGTCCTGCCAAAAGTAAAAAGTATCACCCGTGATTTTTCTGCATTGTACCAAAAACTATGTGACCGGTTATTTCCTGATGCTGTCCAGGTTGGGGATAAATTCCACGTAATACGTCATTTGATGGAAGCCAATCAGGCAATCAGGATAAAATATAGACAGAAGGAACTTCAAAAACGGAGAGTGGCTTTTAATGAGTTCAAGGAGTCTGAAAAATTACGGTTAGAAGAATGTGAGCACACAGGAAAAAAATTCAAGCCCAGGAAATTCCACTATAAGGAAGCTCGGCTTGAAAATGGGGAAACCCCGCTGGAACTGTTGGCCAGGAGCAGATACCTCCTCTTCAAGTTTTCCCAACAATGGACACTCAAACAGCAGGCAAGGGCCAGTATCCTGTTTCATTTGCACCCTGAAATTGAACAGGCATATAACC
>JAIORJ010000086.1 GCA_021108185.1 Methanococcoides sp.
GAAGACAGGGTAGAACCCCATCTACTTTTATTGAAATTATGCGATTGTGTTCCTGAAGGTGTCACAGCAGTTGATGTCGATGCCGAGGAGTTTCTCGATGTTCATCTTAGCTGCAATACCCTTTGCGCAACCTGGTACAGAGGTGATTACACCGATGTCGAGGTCTTCTCTGATCTCTCTCATGACGAACTCGTCGGAAAGGTCTGCATTTTCGACACCGAGCTTCTTTGCTACGAAGTCCTTTGCTTCTCCAATCCTCATGTTCTTTGCGAACTGCATCCTTGCAACAAGGTCACCAGCTGCTCTCATACCGGTCATACCGGAAGCCATGATGTGTGCGATTGGCATACCGAGTGGGTCGCCAACACCGATCTATATTCCATCTACGCCTGCGATCTCAACAATTGCCTTGCTTGCCCTTGTTACTGCATCTATTGGAGGGGTCTCAAGCATTGGGATACCGCCGACACCCATACCCATATCTGCATGACATGGAATAGAGGATGCTTCGACAGCTGCCTTTGTGAATGTTACTGAGCGACCCATGTTCCATGCGGAGGTCTTGCTGGTGTTTGTGTTGCATACAGGACCGAAGGTGTTAGCTCCTGCCTTCTCAGCAAGTAATACCTGCTCGTGTGGCCAGAGACCTGCAAGTCTTGTACCATCATACTCAAGGTCACCGTGCATACCGAGAACGAGTTCTCCTGCCATACCTGCGTTGATGTACATGCCAGGGAACTCTTTTCTGAGTGCCTCGATAGCATTAAGTGATGCGTACATGTCACCGTCACCAGCTGCACCGATGGTATCGAAGTTGACACCATCAGAGCCAACCTTCTGGAGCTTCTGCATGATCCAAACCATGTCACGGATTCCGTGGTCACCAGCTTTCTGTATAGATTCCTGAGCTTCAGAGATCTTGAAAGCTTTCATAAGGTCGCCTGGGTTCTCGAAAGGACCATCAGGAGTGTAGTACAGACCCATGTTTGGCATTGCACCGTAGAGCATAGGAATGACCATGTTCTGCTGGCAAACTTCCATTGTCTGCTGTTCCTGGGAGATAACTGGCTTGACTGGCTTGAAGCTGTAGTCGATGTGACCAAGTTCCATTGTGTCTGCGCCAAATGCACGCTCGTGGATCATTGAACCAACGAGTCTGCTTGCAGGAATACCTACACCACTGTTACCCTGGTCACCATCGATCCTGATAGCACCGATGTCGTGTGTTACCGGAACTTCCATTCCAGGCTCTACACCGACGATCCTGCCAGGAGCAGTGATGATGTCAAGCATATGATCCATTTCATCTTCGGAAAGTGTAGGGATGTCACCGAGGTCTGCTGCGTCAGCACAACCTGCTGCGATGTCAGCCAGTATGTCTTCCTTGGTCATGAAGATCTTCTGACCGTCACCCATTCTTAAGAAATATTCTGTTGCCATATTATACACCTCGAACGATCAGAGAAGTAATTCTTTTGCTTTTGCTACAGCTTCACTTGCATTTTCTGCATAGCAGTCTGCGCCACATTTCTTTGCCCATGCATCAGTTGCTGGTGCGCCACCGACCATGACCTTTACCTTGTCCCTGAGTCCGTTTTCTTTAAGAAGCTCAATGACTTCTTTCTGGCCCTGAAGGGTTGTTGTCATAAGTGCGGAAAGACCGACCATGTCAGCGTTGGTTTCCTTGATCTTGTCAATGAAGTTCTGTACAGGAACATCTCTGCCAATATCGTGGACTTCAAAGCCTGCTGCCTGAAGCATTGTTGATACGATTGCCTTACCGATGTCGTGAACGTCACCCTCGACGGTACCGTTTAC
>JAIORJ010000066.1 GCA_021108185.1 Methanococcoides sp.
TGATGTCAAGCAACAAGCACATATCCCAGCAATTCTCGGTGAAAGATCAACAAGTCAGAAAATAGGATCGCAAAGATGGGAGTGTGTATCCACTATTTTATAGTTGTTCATCTACTTCATATTTCAGTCACTGATGATGTACTACTTTTATGATAGTATGGCTTTATGGCAACAAAACAAACCGTTGCTGCCAAAATACATCTCCCTATCCACCGGATTATCTTTAGACTATCGTTTCCTAAAAATCCTTCTCCTTTCTCGATCAACCACTTGGCGAATATATCAGATCCCATCTCAAACAATATCCACATGGCAGCCACAAAACCGACGTAGGAGGCAATTGTTAAAATGGTGCTAACATGTCCTCTATAAGTTAAAGTCCAAAGTGAGGAAAAAATGGGGTCGGTTTTAGCTGCTTGATTGATTTTCCGTACAGCGGCCATAGAATCGTAATGAGAGTTAAGAGAAATGGCAAGAGCTAAGACATATATCACCAAACCTAATATAATGAGAGGGTAATATTGAATCATCTGATGTAAAGAGATTAAGCCCCGAATCCATTCGGGCATAATCTTGTCCATCCTGGCTTCTAATGTCTTCAATAGTTTCTTCTTAGCCTGGATATCTGCCTTATTCTCCATGCGAGTAATTTCTTGCGTCAGCTCTTTTCTTTTTCTCACCAGGTTCGGTTTTTCCATACTTATCTTGTTATTAATTGTATCAAGCTTGACCTCTAAACCTCTCGAAAGGGATTCGACTCGTTCCATTTTGCTCTCAAGCGTGCTGTACCACCTTTTACCCAAATAACGACGTATCCATTCCTGAATTGTCATCGGGAGGGTTTTCAGCTCAGTATAAAGTTCCGGCATCAGTACGGCAACTCGAGGGTAGTTAGGGAGAAATTCATTGAGAGGTTTTACTACCATTTCGTTAACTTGTGCTCCAATTACACGTACCGTATTATCAGCCTCTTCCTGATATCGCTGCCGGTTTCCTTCGCCTCGTTCGTTGATCCCGGCCAGTGTCCGAATAAGTTTGTCTTTTTCCTTCATCCATGGTTGTTCTCTGATGGTTATCTGGACAGCACCTAAAGTCTCTTTGAAATCATCAATCGCTGTAATAGAGTTTTCTATTACGCCTTTTTCTTTCTTGTATATTTCTATTTCAGTTCTTATATCTCGCTTCTTATCTATGTCGGAAGAATAGGGCTTGAGGACGTTCACCAGCAACAAAAGGCCGAAGACCAGGCCGGCAATGATTGTACGCTTAATTCGCTTGTTTTGCTCTTCCCACAAGGCTGTATGCCGTGTTAGACGAAAATCTTTATCCATATTATTTTCCTCACAAAATGGTAAAAGCGAAAAACGCCCCGGCTTCGGGCGTCAGGGTGATTTGTTCGGCGCAGCCGATCCAAAAAAACGAATTCAGCGGAAAAAACTTTTGATAAATAAAAAAGTAAAGACATATCCTATTTACCAAAATTTATTATTGCATCAGGCCAGTCATACCACTAAAAATACCACCAAAAACTACGGCAAAAACAGAAGCAATTAGAAATAAAATTATTGCTGCCGGTATTGACGCAATAGCCCACTTTATCATAAAGATAACCATTGAACCGAAAGGCATTTGAATGTCAGTAACCGTTACCCCTTTCGTTTCATCCATTTTCTGTTCCTCCCTTTATGTGAATAGATTATGAAACTGCTACTTCAAAATACATATGATTTTCATAATTGCGCCCAACCGATGAAAGTCTATAGATGCAGGACACTATCTTTTGTCCTTTACTTTTTATTAACAAATTCCGGATA
>JAIORJ010000223.1 GCA_021108185.1 Methanococcoides sp.
AAAAGGGGCTGTCTCAAAAGGGCAGCCTTTTTTCATATCTCTAATTTTCTTATTTATCGAGAGATTTGTTAATAAGATTGTTAAAAAAGAGGGGGATGCCTCCCCCTCCAGAGCCATCAAGTTTAGTAACTTGAGGCATGCATTCTAAGAAATCAAAAGTAGTATTTAAAGACTACAATCCCAAGCAAAATATGCTTTTACCTCCATCGCTGGATGAGTTAATAGATGATAACCATTCTGTTCGGGTAGTCAACCAGGTAATAGATCATATAGATATTGATCCTCTGATCAAGAAGTTTAAAGGAGGTGGCACTTCGAGTTATCATCCTCGTTTGATGCTAAAGGTACTAATTTATGGATACCTGACCAATCAGTACTCGAGTCGCAAGATAGAAGATGCCCTTCATCAGAACATTCACTTTATGTGGCTCAGCGGCATGAGCTATCCTGACCACAATACAATTAATCGCTTCAGGAGCGAGCGTTTAAAGGGAGTTTTAAAGCAAGTGTTCAGCCAGGTTGTTTTATTATTGGTTGAAGCAGGCCATGTATCTTTAAAAGAAGCAGCTTACCTGGATGGGACCAAGATAGAGGCCAATGCCAATCGGTATACTTTCGTTTGGGGCCGTAGTATTAAAACGAACCGGGGAAAAATCAAGCGTCAACTTAAAGAGTTGTGGGCTTATGCTGAAAGTATTGCCAAAGAAGAGTTGGAAAACAATGCACCTGATGACTTCGAGCAGATCGATGCTGAAAAAGTCAGGCAAACGATCGATAAAATTGATAAGGCTTTATCAGGGAAGGAGGTTGATAAAAAGAAAAAGCAGAAGTTAAATTATGCCCGGAAAAACTGGCCAAAGAATCTTGATAAATACGATGAGCAGGAAAAGCAAATGGGTGATCGCAATAGCATCTCCAAGACGGATCTGGATGCTACATTCATGCGCATGAAAGAAGATCATATGCTCAATGGCCAGTTAAAACCTGCTTATAACTGGCAAATCTCCACACAAGACCAGTTCATTCTTGGTTATACCGTACATCAAACTACTACAGATACTATTACACTTCCTGCTCACATGGAATCGCTTGAGCAGACATTGGGGCAGATGCCTGAAACACTTGTTGCTGACGCCGGATACGGATCTGAAGAAAACTATGAATATCTCGAAGACAATGAAGTTGAAGCCTTTGTAAAGTACAACTACTTCCATATAGAACAGAGCAAAAAGTGGAAGGAGGATCCCCGACGTCTTGAAAACCTGCATTATAATGAACAGCTTGATTGCTTTTATTGTCCCATGGGGCAGGCTATGAGCTTTGTAGGAGAATCAACACAAACTACAAAAAATGGTTATAAGCAGCTAAAAAGGCATTATCAGGCACAGAACTGTAATGGATGCCCAATGCGAGGTGTCTGTCATAAGGGGGAAATGAATCGAATTATTGAAGTCAACCCACACTTAATGCGTTACAAGGCCATCATCCGAGAAAGACTCAATAGTAAAAGAGGAAAAGAATACAGAAGTCAGCGACCCGTGGACGTGGAAGCGGTATTTGGTATTATCAAGAGCAACCACAACTTTAGAAGATTTATGCTCAGGGGTATGGAAAAAGTGGAAATCGAGGCTGGATTGCTCTCCCTGGCACACAATATCAGAAAAATGGTCAACTAGAAGAGCTTAACAGCCCTTTTTTCTTTTTAAATTGCCCAAATACAATCAGATAGTAAAGAAAATGGGGGAACTTATCTCTAATCTAAAATCTTTGACAAAAAAAAGGCTGTCTCGATTTGTTTTGAGACAGCCTCTT
>JAIORJ010000018.1 GCA_021108185.1 Methanococcoides sp.
CCATATGAAATCAATCAACCCATCGATCTCAGGCTGGGTGACATGGGAAGGAATTGAACTCGGGTCCATACCATGTACACTTTCATTGAACTGATCTGGACTTTGGTAATAATCAAGCACACCCTTTATTACAGGAACACCATACCCCTCGAGATACTCAACACCTTTTTCCTGGTCTCCGTAATTGAGACTGAAGCCCTTTAATGAGATGATGGAATCTACCAGTACAGTTCCATTCTGTGTGAAATAGTCAACATCATTGGTGCATACTTTGTATGTTGAGAAAATAACATTATATCCTTTTGATTCCAGATTGTTGATTATTGCATCATCGGTGGTATGAAGAAGGGTTGTTTTCTCGATCTTGTAACTTGCGATCACTCCAATAGTTGGTGCAGATGCATTGTATCCATTGCTCGCATACCACTCAAGGTATTCGGTACTGTTCTCGAATACCCTAGGGAATGCATCAGGGTGATAAATGCCATGGTCAGGGATCGAAGGTGCGGCTGGAGCCGAGTATTCAACGTACACATCCTCGAGGGTTGCTCCGATACAGCGGACCCAGTTCTCCATATTCGTGTATCCACTGTTATAGAGGTAATCCTTCATTGCGCTATGTGGCGCATTCTCCATATCGATGGTTCCTATTCCATAGACATCGCTCATACCAAAAAGTCCGATCTGTGAGCCACTTGCCTTTGCAGCGAGAAGCTCGTCCTTGAACTCGGGAAGTTCGTTGGCACCTATCATGTAGAGCATGATAACGTCCTGGTCAGAAACATAGCTGAGGTTAGCAGCTTCAGTACCACTCATCACAGTAACATTGAAATTGTCTGTGATCACACTTCTCTCTGACAGGACCTGAGAAAGATAATACCTGCTGGTATCAGAGTTTATAATATAGGTGATCTTTTGTTTGGACTGCAGAATAACAGGTTCTGGAATGGTCTCGTTCGCCCATGCATTGCAGAACTTCTGCCCCATGAACTTGAGCATGGATTCCATGTTGGTGTCGCCGCCCTGTATCCAGTACCGTTCGATATCTGTATAATCATTTGAGTACAAGTCAACGTTTGGCAAGGTGATATTGGATGAGAGGTTGTATCCGATCACGTTACAGCCATTGTCTTTGGCGGTGGTCAGGTTAGACGTCAAATTCGTCTGCCAGTCGTTGACAACACCCTCTGACTGTGATTCGAGGAATATGACGGAATAATTCGAGAAATTGAATCCTGCCGGAACGGTTTCGGTACTGTTGAAGATCGTTACGGTCAGGTTGGAGGTGATGTTGGGGTGCGAAGACATAGTTGTTAGCGAAGCTTCATTCACATCCGTGCCCAGCACAAACATTACATTCGTTTGGTTCTCATCTGCCGATACCACTGGTGAAAGAGCCAGTAAAATCAAAACACTTAATAGTAATAACTGATGTTTTATTTTTTGCATATTATCCACCCGATAATGTGCCTGAAACATCCCGGAAATTTGCTTGGTGGCTTATCGGGATGTTTCAAACAACTAATTTTTCCACATTCAATTCACTTCTTAATTCAAATTTTTTCTAATAATGTTCAAATTAGATTTCACATTATAAAGAGCCAATAAAGACCAAAAAGGATCAGGACCCGGTCTCATTACCTGAATCCGGAACATAGACGACCCTTCCATCAGCCAGCTGGTAAGCCGTACCAAGAGCCTCACCAGTACCACCGCCGATCTGGCTGGTCATGTTCAGTACTTCGATATTCTGACCTTCCTTGACGATTATCTTCATGTCAGCTTGACCCGGATTTTTAACGATCGTGA
>JAIORJ010000012.1 GCA_021108185.1 Methanococcoides sp.
TTTCTATAAAAAGATAATTCAGAATTGTTCACCGTGGTTTTAAAATCGACATGTAGTCACTGGCAGCATGGCTTGCCGAAAAGGAGAAGCTTTTTGCAACTTGACGGGCTATTGCCCGAACCGGATTTATAAAACAGGTTTAAAAATATATGACTAAAGTTTTGTTTCAAAAGGTCTATAAGCAAAGAGAAAATAAATAAGCACCATTCTTGTGCATAATTTTCGGACAAGCTCCTGGTTAAGTCTAAATCAGTTTTTTAGCATCCTCTACATTGCTCGAAATGAGATTTTCGATTTCTTTAGTATCAAATTCGTTCATTATCTTTTCGATAGTCTCGATACGATCCGCTAATGGTTTTGCATGGATCAAGTTCATAACCACCCTTAATTTTTCTGCGGGAATTCCTGACTTTTCTGAGCAGTTATCACAAGCATCTGAATCAACAATTACGTTTTTAAAAGAAACAATATTACGAATACCTGCGTTTTGCAGCATAGAAAAATGCTCTCTCAAATGTATTAATAGCAATGCCTGTGCTACAAAATCACAAAGTTGTCTGTCATTGTACCAGTTCTTGCGGAGATAATTGAGATCGCTATAAGCAAGGTTCTGTGCGTCACCTACGCCTATTTCTCTAAAGCGATAAATAATGTATTCAGTCATGCCCTGCATGTAACCCAATGGGATTTCCTGCTTTTCCTCTTTTTTCAGCCTCAGAAAGGTTCTGGCTTTTTCTTCAACATATCGCAAAGCAACTTGCGGAAAGAATCCGACAAGAAAAAATAATATTGGGGCGCCATTAATCCACCAGTCATTCATTAAGAAATATGCCAAAACAAGGCTTAAAGAAGGGGCGAAAAGAAAACGGATAAGATAACCGACAAAGGTTTTGGGGTACAAATCAGAGATGAAAAACCGATAGACTGTATCATTCAAACTGTACATTAGGGCGCCTAAGAAAGAAAACGTCAATGCGATACAAAACGGTATTTTGTAGATGGTTGATATTATTTTATTAATTGAATTGAGATATTCCTGTCCAGTTTTCTTCTCTGGAGCTTCAAACTTTTTTAAATGTACAGAGAATTCATTTTCAAGAAATTGCGCCCGTTTTTCGAGATTCTCTTTCTCTTTATCTGGATCTATTCCATCCAACTTTTTTGAGAGCCCTGCAGCTAATATTTCAGGATTTAAATAATTATCCATTTTTTTGTAAACCTGACCATACATATATGGATTTGTATAAATAGATTCATTAAAGGGCGCTACTTGGACGGTCATCCAAAAGCCGATAAAGATAAAATATTGCACCGCGATGGCGGGTAAAATCCACTCAAGCAGCCAAGAATGAATATTCCGTTTAAGCGGAACTCGTTTCTCCAACTCTTTCAAATACGGCAGGAAATAATTTTCATAGAAATAATAGAAGGCAATGAACACATAAATTCCACCTATTATCCAACCAAAATAGAACCAGGTCTGTGTTTCTCCTTCCACTTGAAATCTGTATCTGCTGTAATATATCGTTATGCCTAACAAAATTACATAACAGGCTACATAAAGTTTAAAAATGCTTCCAGCTTTTTTGTTCTTTCTCTTTGAATTATTCATTAAATCCTGGTTGCTATTTTCCACAATAACCTCGCTTAATTGTAAGGATAAAGGGCGTAAAGGTTTGCACTTTTCACAATCGGATCGCCTAATACCGGGTGTAACGGTCGCAATCCCGTTCAAATTCTTCTATAA
>JAIORJ010000160.1 GCA_021108185.1 Methanococcoides sp.
TCAAAAAAAGAAGTTAAAAGTAATGCCAATGGCATTACTTTGCGAGATTGTAGTTCTGGTTGACGATCTTCACAGCACAGAAGTCGCCGCACATTGTGCATGCATCTTCATCTGCTGAGGATCTCTCGGTTCTGACCTTTCTTGCGAGTTCTGGGTCGAGTGCAAGACTGAACATCTTATTCCAGTCAAGGTCTCTGCGTGCCCTGCCCATTGCAAGGTCCTGGTCCCTCTTTCCGAGTTTGACCATGTCACCGACGTGTGCTGCGATCTTGGATGTCTGGACACCCTCAACAACATCATCGATGTTTGGAAGTGCAAGGTGCTCTGCAGGGGTTACGTAGCAGAGGAAGTCACAGCCGTGTGATGCTGCTGTTGCTGCACCGATAGCAGTTACGATGTGGTCTCTTCCTGGAGAGATATCTGTTACAAGTGGACCGAGCATGTAGAATGGCTTGTGTCCGCTCATGGACTTCATGAGTTTGACGTTCATCTCTACTTCATCGAGTGGTACGTGACCTGGACCTTCTACAATTACCTGAAGATCGTATTTGTCGTGTGCTTTCTGTGCGCACTCAGCGTTGATGATGAGCTCCTGTACCTGTGCCCTGTCGGTAGCATCGTGGATAGCACCTGCGCGCATTCCGTTACCAGTGGAGAGAACAACATCGTGCTCTTTAAGGATCTCACAGAGGTAGTCGAAGTCAGCGTAAAGTGGGTTTTCCTTCTCGTTGTGGAGCATCCATGTGGTCATGAAAGCACCGCCACGTGAACAGATACCACCATAGCGACCGTGTGCTTTGAGCCTGTCGAGAACGATGTTGTTGATACCGGTATGGATGGCCATGAAGTTGGTACCGAGCTTTGCCTGTGCTTCAGTTGCGTTCCAGAGGTCATCTTCTGTCATGTGGATGATTGAACCGTCTCTCTTTGCAGCGCCAATGAAAGCCTGGTAGAGTGGGACTGAACCAACGGAGAGGGAGATAGCGTCACATACTTTCTTCCTGATGCCAAGGAAATCTCCACCTGTTCCAAGCTCCATAAGGGTGTCAGCGCCTGCAGCTTCTGCAGCCTTTGCTTTTGCGACTTCCATGTCATCATCGATGATGTCTGAGGAAGCACCAATGGATGCATTTACCTTTGTTGTAAGACCTTCTCCAATACCACAGAGCTTAACGTCCCTGTATGGGGAGGTTGGGATTACGATCCTACCTGCAGCGATTCCACGCATGATGAACTCAGGCTCTACACCTTCGTTCTTTGCGACTACTTTCATAGCTTCCGTAATTTTACCAGCTTTGGCTTCAGTTACAATTGACATAATTAAACCTCGTGATTAGTTATCCCAAAAAAGAAGGTATTTTATTTAAGTATTGTCACAAAATGAACTTGAGAGCCAAACAAGTAAAGTTGAATATCAGATGATCGATCTCAATTATACTAAGGCACCAAGATCCAAAGATCAAAGGATTTCAAAAATAAAAGCGTCTTTACATACCGTTTGAAATATAAGATCATAACCACGGCAATATTATTACAAGTCCATAAAACCCAAAAACTCAAGTTTTGTTGAATATTTATAAAGAAAGATTACTTGAGTTTGATAAAATTTTCATATAGATAACATCATTGGAGATCGTAGCCCATCCGACCGAACATTGCCAAAGCATGATAGAGATAATAGAAGAAGAACAAAAAAACAATAGAGGTACGATCAAAGGATACTAGACCATTATATTATAGTAAC
>JAIORJ010000206.1 GCA_021108185.1 Methanococcoides sp.
ACAGGCTGTCCGACAATCCTTAATTAAGTGATAATACTTAACTGCATGAATTTTGGAGACTTTTTTACTTATTTTCCAATACAAACAATTGTTGCCAATCAACTATTTGTATTATTTGAATATAACCACACCTTTTTCAAATTGATAGCAGCACACACCAGATTAAATTCATTTTTAACTGAATTCAATCCTCTTGTAATAAACTCTCTGAACTTTAGATTCTGTTTATAATTTCCGATTACAGGTTCTACAGTATATTTTCTTTGTTCAAAGATTTTCTGTGCTTTAGCAGTACTCATCTTCTCATTCAGACATTTCCTATCGGCGGATAGATGATTAACCATCAATTGTCTGGTTCCATCATTTCTATTTGTACACTGTTGATTTGATTTACAGTCTCTGCAATTTATACCCCTGTAAACACGACGCATTAAGGACCTTTTTTTGTCATAGAATTCATAATAGTATTTTAAAATTTGATTTTCAGGACAGATATACACGTCTTTTTGCTCATCATATATAAACGAGGAAACATGGAAAATATTTTCTTTTTTACGTATCTTCACCTTTTTTATATTATTTTTACCTGTTCTTTCCGGTATATAAGGATCCAAATTCTTTTGCTTTAAGAGTTGTATATTCTTTTCATTCATGTAACCACTGTCAGCACATATTTTCGTACTTTCTTTTAATTGCCCACAATATTGTTCAACAAGTTTTAGTTGTGGCTTGAACTGATGAGAATCGTTTCTATCCTGACATACATCATTAGCAATTATGATACCTTTTTTATGATCGACAGTTAACTGTGTGTTATATCCCAGTTCGATTCTACCTTTCTTGTTTTTAATAAACCTTGATTCGGGATCTGTTAAGCTTATTTTTTCCACATCATTTATTCTAGATATATTCTTAGCCTTCCTCAGGTTCTTTATCCATCGCAGATTTTTCTTCTGTTCCGAATTATGGAACTTATCAGCATACTTTTTGCATATTGATTTTACCCTATTTTTACTGGTTGTATTAAGCTGATCATAGCCCCTGCATTGCTGTAATTGTTCATCTTCTAGCTCATCAGTTTTAATACTCTCTTTTAGCATGTGGTCGATATAATCATCAATGACATCCAGTTCCTCTTTAGTAACAGTACTGTTGTTGGATGCAAACGCTTTAACCACAGACCCATCTATGCTCAGCTGTTCCAGTCCTACAGCACCTATTTCCCTGGCAGCATTGATGGTGTTTTTGAAGATTTCCCTGATAAGGTCTCCATTATTCTTTCTGAAGTCGCTTATGGTCCTGAAATCAGGAGTTAACTTCTCGGCAAGGTACATATACACTACATTTTCCCGTATACATCGTGCGATTTTACGTGATGACCTAATACCATCGATCATTGCCTGAATCAGTATTTTACAGAGTATTCTCGGATGATATGCAGGGTGCCCAGCACCTGCATATCTAAGTTCAAAATCGGTAAAGTCGAGTTCTCCTACAAACGAATCTACCAAGTAACAGATATGGTCAGAACTGATCATATTTCTTATATCAGGCGGCAGAAGCCAGGTCTGGTTTTTGGATGATTGGATAAACGCCATTATAATAAATAAATTAGACTTTAATTTAAATTTATCTATTGCATGGGTAAAATAAGTTAAGAGTAATCAGGAATTGTCGGACAGCCTGTAAAGCAATGTCATAAAACTCGCAGATCAAATTATTATGTGATGGATAAG
>JAIORJ010000193.1 GCA_021108185.1 Methanococcoides sp.
CTGGCAGCGGCATCCGGCAACGGCCCCAGACCCGCGTTCTCCCAACATTGTTTAAGCTTGCGTTGCTCAGACTGTGAAGCCTGCTGATAGGCAATACGAAAGTTGTTTATAGCCTGATTTGCTCTGTTTGGATCACGGGTCTTAGAAAAGGCTGCTATGCTCTTGACAGACCATCTGCCCGAATCTTCCACGCGACCCTGCAACAGACCAAGATATCCCAACTGCCAGTATGTTATTGCGGCGCCATGTTCGTTTCCCAACTGCTCCTCGATTTTGAGTGATTTTTTGTACCAACCTTCAGCTTTTTCAAAATCCCTGCGCTCCTGTGCGATCCTCCCGATCTGATGATATGTGCTTGCGGCGACATGCTCGGCTCCCAACTGCTCAGAGATCTTGAGTGATTTTTTGTACCAACCTTCGGCTTCTTCAAATTCCCGGCGCTCCTGTGCGATCCTCCCGATCTGATGATATGTGCTTGCGGCGCCATGTTCGTCTCCCAACTGCTCAGAGATCTTGAGTGATTTTTTGTACCAACCTTCAGCTTCTTCAAATTCCCGGCGCTCCTCGGCGATTCTTCCGAGCTGATGATATGTTATTGCGGCGCCATGTTCGTCTCCCAACCGCTCAGAGATCTTGAGTGATTTTTTGTACCAACCTTCAGCTTCTTCAAATTCCCTGCGCTCCTGTACGATTATCCCAAGCTGATGATATGTGCTTGCGGCGCCATGTTCGTCTCCCAACTGCTCCTTGATCTTGAGTGATTTTTTGTACCAATCTTCAGCTTTCTCAAAATCCTTGTGCTCCTCTGCGATTATCCCAAGGTTATGCAATGCATTGGCTTTTAATGACTGATCGCCTGTTTTATCCGCCCATTTATTTAACTTATCCGCCCAGCTTTCGGCGCTGGTCAGGCGATGCAGCAGATAGTCGAGTTCAAAATTCATTCTCCACCACTTAATGATATCACCTGCCTGCAAATCTTTTTCCAGAACTTTTTGTCTGAGGCTTTGTGCCCGGTTCAGGTCAGATAGTGATATGGCTGCTTCAAACATCGGCAAGTAGTATCTGCGCGCCAGTGTTTCCCGCGGGATTCCTTCATGCAAAGCCGCAGATAGTTGTTGTTCCAGAATTGCAAGTTGTTGTCTTGCTATTTTCGGAGTAAGGTTGCTGCTGCTCAAAACAGCGCTTTGATAAGACGCGCGGTCTTTGTCTTCGTAGCGGAAATCATCCGCCGGATCTGTAATATGAAGCTTAAGCGGCATCCAGTCTGCAAGATGCTCGGCTGCCTGGAGTAATAAATGATAGTTAGAGGGAAGCAGAAAAAAAATAATGTGGCAGTTAAGAGCGTCCCAGGATTCACGCTGTGCGTTCATGTCAGCCCAAAATCGTAGCGCTCCCTCATCTTTTTTTTGACCATCGTCAACAAGAAACAGAACGCCGGCGCCGGAATGCCATGCCCCTGTGATTTTGCGGGACTCATCCACCAGACGTGTTGCCTCGCCCGGCACAGCGGTAAGAGAAAGCAGAGCGATAGGACGCTTATCTAACTCAAACTTTAGAAGATCGACTAATTCATTAGCCCGGGCAACGGTGTCCACTTCCACGACTGTCAACGCTGCTACTGACTGGCGCACTGCATTTCTAAGAAGCTCTAAATGTTCGCTCGACGCTGTCAAGACAATCGTCCCAAATCCTTAAGGTTTTCTATTACAAGAGGATGTAC
>JAIORJ010000140.1 GCA_021108185.1 Methanococcoides sp.
ATCTATTGTCAATTCTATTGTTAATCCCATCGCTGTCTATTGCGTCATTGCCGCCAACATTAGCCGGACTTGCAGTTAAATTTGGATGTGATAACGGTCCTCCGGCATTGAAGTTGTCCTGATTCAGAACGATATCATAACAATCCATTGAATCAACGCATTCGAATAGGTATCTACCGTTACTGTTTGTTGTTGTGGAGCCAACAAGTGTATTAGTTCCATGGAGATACAAGTCCACTTGGACATTGTCTATACCATTTTCACCTGAATCTTGGATTCCATTCTCATTTTCATCCCACCAGACATAATCACCAAGTTGACCACAAGGTGGTATGAATAAAGTTAATCGTGCTGTGTCTTCACCAGGTATATCCCTTATTCCTCCGGCTGTTAAATCAACTATAATTGGTACTGCTCCAAGAGCTAAGTTAAAGTAATTGCTTGCATTAGTAATCGACACTTCAACAGCAGGCTCAGAGCCAATACCATCTGGTTGCTCATTAGTTGTCCAATTAACTAAAACATCGTTATAATCAAGATTTAAGACTTGAATGTCATTATTTTGTCCAATTACTATTCTTGTTAATGCAGTTCCCTGTACATATTGCACAGTGTATGTTTCTCCTAAGCCAATGCCTATTTGTCCCTGAGGGCCAGGGGTTCCAATACAATCGCCATTATCATTGCATTGTTCTCCAATATCATTATCTCCATCAAGGTCACCACATTTGCCATATGAAATTGTACAACCATACAAAGTATCTGTCAATACATCATAATGTGTGTAGAATGTTCCCAAATCAAATCCACTCTTATAGGGACCTACTGTAGCCATAGTATCATCAAAATTAGGCCCTGAATCATCTTGTGGATCTATCATATTTATTATACCTGTTCCATGTCCTTGCTCTGCTTCGGCTCTATCACCATACGGGTAGACAGGAAGTGGGTGAGAACCATTTCGGTCTTGTCCAAATGCCCATCCTTCATCCCACTCTCCGGGACTTTTTACTCCATCTACCGTTATTGCTAAACTTGGTGGACTATATGCAATTATCATTAGTACCACCAATAACGGAATTAATAGTCTTTTCATTTCAATCACTCCAAATATTTATCAATACATATTGTATTATAACAATGTTTATTCTAAATGTTTAAAAAGAATGACGAATCCCAATTTAGAAATATTATTTCGAATGATTCTTACGAACCCAGGAATTTCCACATTTTTTATCCAGGTCAAACGTTGCGACGGCACACCCAACCGCAGCAGAGCTGCGGGGCATGCCGTGCCGTCGCTTAACAACTCAGTTTTATTCGAAATCTAAAAGTTTCACCTATTGCATAAACACAGTGGCATGCATGTTTTAACTCAGTTATGTATATTAATATGTACTCTGGTTAAAAGTTGTTACTCGGTTTGTCCCAACCGCAGCAGAGCTGCGGGGTATAGCGATTGAGATCAAGTGAGAATTTGACACTTAAGGAAGCACTTGTGACATACAGGAAAAAAGACTCTATCGAGAAAATATTTCATTCGCTGAAGAATGAGATTGAAATAAAACCATTGAGAGTGTGGTCTGATGCTAGCATTTATGGGGCAATTCTAGTGGGGTTCATTGCTCAACTGTTCATATCGCTTATGCGATATGAGTTCAATGAACTGAAGCATAAGTCAACAAAATTCATCAAAAAAAGCTTATTGAATTTGACAGTTAC
>JAIORJ010000207.1 GCA_021108185.1 Methanococcoides sp.
CGGCATGGATTCATGATGAGCATATTCTGACAAATGATGACCATTTTAATGTTATCAACAAAATGGGCATAGAAATCGGAAACGAAGTTCTCAATTTGAAGATAATTGCTGCCGAATAAGTTATACGATTTTTCCCTGGCAGATACATTCTGTCGACTGTGTGGTCACAGCCGCAGTAATTGATACCACCACCCCCACGGTCCTGATCCCATGACCGGGACGCGGGGGCGTTTGGTGCGCCTGCTCGCTGTCCGGGCGGCGGGTGGAGGGCGGTGCATGATGCTGGCGGCGGCCCGGATGTTTGGTATGGAGCCGGGTGGTGCGGTCACTGCATCAACTTATGATTCAGGCACCCCCCAATCCTGAGCCTGTGGCTGGGGCGCGGGGGTGTTTGGTGTGCCTCCCGCTGTCAGGTCTGCGGGTGGGGGGTATGATACTGGAAGGGGGGTGGGGTGAAGGGCGCAAGCGATGTGCTGGTCTCAGATGCGGATGAAGCGCTGGGGGTGTGGGGTGGTTGTTGGGCTGGTGGGGGTTGTATTTGTGGTGGTAGCAATAAGGGATTGAATTTTTCAGTCGTATGGGGAGCTTCGCCCACTGATTATGGTTGTTGGAGGATTGTGATATTGAAACGAGAATGAACTATAGCCAAACTAGTTCTGTTATTTCGTATATTATATTCAAATAAAATTAAAATTACAGTGATTCCTGTACCAAGATTCTTAGATATTTTGTACATTATGTGCAGAAAAAACAATTTAGAATTTTCAGCATTACTCTAAACAGACTTTGTTTAGAAGAGGACGAAAAAATAATTTGTATTTTTCGATTAAATCATGAAGTTTAAAAAATCATATTTTTTTTGTAGTGAAAGACTGCTAAGGAATGTCGAAGAAGTAAATGAAATATTTTCATTTATAGAGTCAATACAATGGAAACCTGAGTTTGAAATTGAGTTCAGTGGGAGTAGTTATCAGCACCAAGCAGCATACAATAAGGCATTTGATATTGAATTTTCGAAAAACAATTGGGATGCTCAACCAAAACTTAATGATAGCCCAAGATTAATCGGTGACTTCCAGAAGAACGATGTTTTTGTTGAAATTCAATTTGGAAATAGTGCTTCGATTTATCGTGATTACTATAAATTTCACTTTGGATTAACTAATAATCTTCTCTCCTTAGCGGTTCTGATTGTACCAACTAATCCAAAAAAGTTTTTTCCAACTCGGCCTGCTAGTGTTAGCAATATGGCAGAATTCGATCTTGCTTATCGATATTTCAAACTATTACCAATCCCAGTACCAATAATGCTATTTGGATTGTTGCCAGAAAATTAATATGCACATAATGTACAGTAAATGAATTATGTACATATAATTTATGAATAAAGTATGGGTAAAAAAAACACCGTTAAAGCCCGCGTGCATTATGGTACAGATTCTTTAGACCTAACAATACCTACACAAATTTGTAAGGATAATAAAATTAGAGATGGGGATGTATTTTCAGTTGATGTTTCTTCCGACAATAAAATAATCACTTTAAAATATACACGTATTTTTGAAAATAAATAATGTGGTGAGTTTCCTATACACATAAATCAACTTCCCTCATCAATCCTGCACTCGCCTGCGCTACTCCTGCTGCACTTCCCCCGCTGCCCGTCCCTTGTGCTGCATACCGGGTGCGGATGCTCGT
>JAIORJ010000116.1 GCA_021108185.1 Methanococcoides sp.
CCGGCATGTTTCGGAGTCCCGCCCTATATTTCTCCTTATATTCGTTACATAGCCGGAGCCCTGCGGGAAAAGGGCTTTTTAGAGAGGTACATTGATTATTTTACCATCGATGGTCTCAGAACAGCAACTCCTGAAGATGTTCACCTCTTAAAAAATGCTGATATCGTGGTCATATTGTCCGGCATGACAGTTCCCGGCAAATACCTCCGTTCCTCGCCGATAACTCCTGGTGAGATCGAGAACCTCTGCACCCTTGCTTCAGGTATCAAGGTCATAGGTGGTCCCATTCGTCTTGGTTTCAGTAAAGAAGGTGGCAAAGGTGCAAAAGAGCTTGGAATTGATGCTGAGGGTACTATTCTTGCAAAAAGCGATATCGAAGCTTTTGTCTATGATCTTTTTGAAAATGGCGAACTCTGTGACCCTGAAGATGTTTCCCACCGGATGAGGACCGTGGATGAGATCGGCAGATGGGCTAAGCTCGGTGCTTTTATAATAGCTCAACATCCCGATTATCCTCACGTCATGTGTGAAATGGAGACCTATCGCGGGTGTGGTCGCAAGGTGCACTGTTCCTTCTGCACTGAACGATTCTACGGTCATTCCGATCACCGTCCTGTGACAGATGTGATCGCTGAAGTATCTTCACTTTATGATATTGGTGCAAGGAACTTCCGTATTGGGAGGCAACCGGACCTATTGAGTTATCATGCTAAGGATATAGGTGCTGATGTTCTTCAGCCGGACCCGGAAGTTCTGGAAACCCTTTACAGTGGTATCCGAAAGGTCGCACCTGAACTGAAAGTTCTGCACATGGATAACACGAACCCTGCAACGATGGTCGCCTATCCGGAACAGAGCCTCGAGATATTGAAGACCATCGTGAAATATCATACCTCTGGCGATATAGCGGCATTGGGCATAGAAAGTGCGGACCCTGCCGTTGTTAGTGCGAATGATCTAAAAGTACACCCGGATGATGTGTTCGATGTCATTAAGATGATAAACGATGTTGGTTCGGCAAGGGGTAGCAGTGGTTTGCCAGAGCTGCTTCCGGGATTGAACTTTGTTCATGGTCTGCCTGGGGAGACCAAGAAGACATTCGAGCTGAACTATGATCTCCTTAAGGATATACTGGATTCCGGGCTTCTTGTAAGAAGGATAAATATTAGGCAGGTAATGGCATTTCCGGGAACGAAGGTGTATGGGAACGATGATCTTGTTTACAAGCACAAAAAACTGTTTCTCAAATACAAAGAAAAGATCAGAAAGGAGATCGACCTGCCTATGTTAAGGAAGATCGTGCCGATCGGAACTGTGCTCAAGGATGTAATGTGCGAGATCCATGATGAAAGGTCAAAGCATGATCTGACATTTGGCAGACAGTTCGGTTCATACCCTCTCCTTGTGGGATTCCCTCTCGATCTTCCTCTGGGTGCATTCGTCGATGCTGCTATCGTGGGACATGGGCAGCGTTCTGTAAAAGCGATACCTTTTCCACTGGATGTAAATTCCACTCCTTTGCAGGTGATCAAGGAAATTCCCGGGCTAAATGCTATGGATGTATCTAAGATCATAAGTGGTGTGCCTTATGCGAATATGGATGAACTTGTTCAAAAAGTGGCTCTTCCGGAAAATATACTTGAATACCTATCTGTGAATCCCTGAATCTTCATTCGGAGATGTC
>JAIORJ010000145.1 GCA_021108185.1 Methanococcoides sp.
TTTGTGTCTCCACGGGAGCTATTTCCTCTGGAGTAGGTGTATGTGTTTCCTTTTGTCGAGTAGAGCCCATAGCGCACCTTTTTTTTGAGGTAATAGCCCCAAGGTTGCTATGAGCCCCCTCACAGAACCGGACTTGAAGATTTCCCTCATCCGGCTCTTCAGAAGCACATCCTCTACGGCTTCAAGTTGTATAGCGAGTGGTATATCTTCGGCTTCGGGAGTGGATTAAATAGGATGAAACGGAGAAACTGAGCCCAGTTGTAGCTTTTCCTCTGGCTACGCCTGTTTACCCATTTGAAGGCGAGTCTCACGACCTGATGGTAAAAGTTCTTAAGCATTCGGAAGTTGCCGCTCATACCGTAGTAGCGGTAATGTCCAAGCAACTTTAGCCCCAGCATCTTCCACCATTTGTCCAGTTTAACCCGATTTCGGATACGTTTCAGCCATATATTCATAGCCGTCATCTTCTGCCTGAACTTCTTACGTGACGTCTTCCGCCCAAGCTTGAAGTTGCCCCATCTGGACTTGTCGCAGAAGTGCGTAAACCCGAGAAAATCAAAGGTTTCGCATTTCCTGCCATAAAGCTTCGCTCTCGTGCATGCGCATCGTCCAAACTCAATGATCTTACTCTTCTCTTCAGACATCGTAAGTCCGAACTCACCCAAACGCATTCTCAGTTCATCTCTGAATGCTCTGGCTTCGTTCTCGTTTTCGAAACAGACGACAAAGTCATCTGCATACCGAACAAGCCGAGCGAAACCAGTTAGCTGTGGCAGCACCTCCGTCTCGAACCACGTGTCCAGAGCATAATGAAGATATACATTGGCGAGTACGGGACTCAGCACCCCGCCCTGCGGCGTACCTTGATCCGTCTCAAAGTAAACTCCTTCTTCCATTATGCCAGACTTCAGGAATCGGCCAATCAGTTGCAATAACGTCGGATCTACGATTCTCTGCCTCAGACATTCCATCAATCGCTTGTGATCCACTGTGTCAAAGAACTTCGAGATGTCCATATCCACCACAAAGTTGACCGGAGCGTTCATGATGATCCTGTCTAATTCGGTTAGAGCATCGTGGCAACTGCGATTCGGTCGAAACCCGTAGGACGTGTCTATAAAGTCCTGTTCAAAGATCGCTTCGAGAATCTTCTTGATTGCCATCTGGACAATTTTGTCCTCGACAGCCGGAATTCCGAGTGGTCTTTTATCGCCGTTTGGCTTTGGGATATAGACGCGCAAGACCGGTTGTGGCTTGTACTGCTTTGCTTTGAGCCTTGCCACCAGATCTGCGATATTCTCATCCAACGCTTTCGCGTATTCTCCTACTGTTACTCCGTCAATACCGGGAGATTTACCTCTCTTTAACTCCCTGAAACACTCTTTTAGGAAATCCTCGTTTAGCAAGTGTGCTAATGACGTAAACTTGCATTTCGGATCTTCCTTAGCTTTTAAAGCTATAGTTGATATAGCTTTTAGAGTTTTGGACATCAGTTTTGTTGTCATCTACATCCCACCTCGGGGTGTGGTAGATGTGCCCCTGAAATCCAGCGCACTCCTGTCAGCCCCTTCCCTCCACAGGCATTACCCTGCTTCAACGGTAATATGAGCTGATCCGACTCCCAATATGCC
>JAIORJ010000192.1 GCA_021108185.1 Methanococcoides sp.
CCGTTAAGGATGCTGAACTCTCGCACGAAGCAGCGGTCGGGCGCATATCAGAGGAAGAGATTGCATACCTTACAGCACGGGGTCTGTCAGAAGAGGAAGCTGCGGGTGCGATCGTACGCGGATTCTTAAATGTGGATATTAAAGGATTACCGGCAGCTCTTGGTGCGCAGGTACGCCAGATGATCAGGATGAGCGCTGAGGCGCTTGAGTGAAATACACTAATACACTATACTTGCACCCGGGTCAACATAGGGTCTGATAAAAAAAATCGAACGATGAAGCTCTCCAAAGCAAAGCTGTGGGGTATAATGATTAAGATCAATCTAATTGACTTAAAATTATAGTAAATTGTGTGTAAGGATCGACATCCCTTCTCTCATCTTGCCCTATTACCAATATCGTTACATATTGAGGCTGATCTAACCACTCTTTAGAATAATACATACTCATTCCACTGGGTCCATGATTAGTATGCTTTAGTTCTTCAGCCGCGCTTCTGACTCGCCAACCGTCATGTATCATATTTTCAAGGAAAAAATCCAAAACATGGGAATAACTGGAATTGATTTCATAATTTCTGTAAATGCGACCAGAAGCATATCCTACACCAGTTCCTTTCCAACACTTAAATGTAGATCCTTTTGGGATCCCTATATCCGTGCTATAAAGATCACTTCTTTCTAATTTTTGTTTAGAATCTATAAGTATGCCAGGATAACACGGATTTGAATCTTTGGAATCCCAAACCCCATCATGATCTGTATCTACATCAAACGGATTTGTTTGGGCGATACGTTCTGACACGTCGGTCAACCCATCCCCATCTGAATCTATTGAATTATTATCGACACACCCCAAAATAGTAGAAGATATCATTACAATAATAATAATTAAAACCAATCTATTTTTTATCAGTTTCAAATTAATGCCTCAAATATAATATACATACGTATTATGTGCTGAGATATATTTCTCAACAACTTCCCAGCCATGTCCAACATTTCTATTATTACCAGCGATATTCATCAACTTTATTTCCAACCTTGTCATATAAAATAACTTCATCCTGACTATTTGCAAGATAAAGACCTTTTGTATATCTTGTTGGGTTGTACGTAAAACCAAAAACAGACCATGAACTACTTGCTGCAAGAGTTATTCCGGAAGGAATTGTATAAGTACCTTCGCCATCGGTTAGCCTCCAACCGCCAATGTCTACCGCCGAGCTGCCTTGATTGCACAACTTAATTAGTTCATCTTCTGGCTCTGCTCCAGGGGGATCATATATGACTTCACAAATTACTACATTATATGCTGTTGGAGTTGATGTAGGAGTTGATGTAGGAGTTGATGTAGGACCGCTAAATCCCTGGGTTGTTGTGCAAATAGCAATTTGAGTTTCTGCGTCAATCCAAGAAATAATCTTCAAATCGCCATCACTTATAGTTGCCTTGTAGAGTGCTCTCGGATTTATGTTCTTTTCACATTGAATACTAATATTATCAGATATTTCTAACACTTCTTCTTCAGACCAATAAGTAACTGTAATTATTGCATTAGTATCTTACAAGATATTTTCGTCTTTTTTTGGCACGAAAATCACGCCGCTGTTTGAAAGTTTAACTCTGGAATAATCACAATCTCTTT
>JAIORJ010000099.1 GCA_021108185.1 Methanococcoides sp.
CTTCATCGTTCCTTTTTACACTACTACTTTCGATGGATGTGGAAAACTCAAGCTCTGCAACTTTTTTGGCATTTTTACCCGTATCAGATACGGTTATCACCGGTATGTTAGATACGGCTTCGGGGAAATCCAGTTCTGCTTCATTGGAATATGAGGCTCTTGTAGGCTGGAATTCAAATGTTCCAGCTTCATTTGCCTGAAGTTTGTAAAGAAAAATAGTTCTTGTCTCGTACTTGTCGATTGTCATCTGACCTGTCTCTTCAAGAAGGATCTCCTGAAGGATGAATCCTGTCGGCTTTGGATCTGAGAACCTTACCTCTGTAGCCTTCCCATCACCTTTGTTTCTGGCAGTCACTTTGATCGTGACGACCTCTCCCTGATCAACAGTATAACTGCTAACTTCCTTTGTGATCTCCAGTGAAGGGGTTCCGGGGAATGTTGCTTTTTCATGACCTCCGTCTACTGTCTGTTTCAGGTAGATGGCATCATCATCTGTAATTATGATGGAAACAGTTGCCTGGGGTAATGTCCCTCCACTGACAGACAACAATGTGACCTCAATGGTCTCACCTTCTGCAGTAAAGGTGATGGTATCATCTATACTTATCAGTTTATCGTGTTCAAGCTCTCCTTCGTCATATACTTTGAAGACGCAAGACTCAGCGCTCACAAAAACTTCGGACACATCGATTACGATGGTATTGATCTGATATCCATCTCCTTCCTGGATACTCCCATTGAAAACTATATCTTTAGCACAGGCATTGCCTGTAAAAACTAAAGATACCAGTGCCAATGTAAGCATTAACAAACACATATTTTTGAACTGAACCATAATTCCCTCAACACAGAAATGAATCACGTTATAGTATATACTATTCCAGTATCAATACAATAAGAATCCAATAAATAGTTTATGATATATATTTTGACTTTTCACACAAATTCAAGGCTGATATCTATCCATTGCGACTTATGTACAAGTGAACCTACAGAAATGACATCCACTCCTGTCTTGGCATATTCGGAAATATTTGAGAGATCGATCCCGCCCGAAACTTCCAGGATAACATTATTTCTCATATCCTCACTTTTTAATGCTTCAACTACCTGTATTATCTGTCCGGGTGACATGTTGTCGAGCATTATGATGTCAACGCCCATTTTTGCAGCGAGAATTGCATTCTCGATGGATTCAACTTCAACATCTATCTTTTGTGTAAAGCCTGCAAGTTCCTTTGCTGAATTTATGGCATTTTCAAGTCCCATCATGTTGACATGGTTATCTTTTATCATAATGGTTTCAGAAAGGTCGAATCTGTGAGGGTCGCCTCTTCCGGCAATTATGGCAAGTTTTTCGAACTTTCGTATTCCGGGCGTTGTCTTTCTTGTACCCGCCACTTTCACATCTGAGTATTGTCTGACCGCTTCGACATATTCTCGGGTATTGGTTGCGATGCCACTCAAATGCCCCAGGAAATTGAGAACTATCCTTTCTGCACGAAGTACCGATACCGCATTACCGGATATCTCAAAAATAGTTTCTCCTGATTCTAATTTATCTCCATCCTTATGTTTTGTGGACGAGTCGAGTCCAAAGTACTCGAATATCCGTTGTGCGATCGGAATGCCTGCAACGACACAAT
>JAIORJ010000070.1 GCA_021108185.1 Methanococcoides sp.
AACATTAGTATTTAGAAGATCTCATGCCTCGATTCAAGGAAAGTCTGTGTCGATGTATTGGCTGTTTTGAGATTTAGTTACTAGACATATTGAACGTCATAGTATATAACATATCTATGCGTGATGCATCTTTCTTTGAACACCCCAAATCCGATTGGCAACGACGGTACGAGGCGCTCCGTGCATGCTTTGTTGAACGCCTGCCTGCCAAGGTGGTCGCCGATCGCTTCGGCTATCAACCTGGCTACGTCCGCTTGCTCGCTCACGAGTTTCGCCACGGCAAGATCGACTTGTCTGAGCCTGTCCCAGAGGGCAAGGTAGCACGGCGACGGGTCACCGCTGAGATCCGTCAGAAAATTCGAGCTTGGCGAGAGCGCAGGCTGTCAGCCGGGGAGATTGCCGAGCTTCTGGTTGAGGATGGAACCGAGCTGTCGGTGCGAACAGTAGAACGTGTGCTCGCCGAGGAAGGCTTCCCGAAGCTACCGCGGCGGGTCCGGCTCAAGGCCGGGCTCACGGTCAAAGGAGCAGAGGTCCCCGCGCGATCCGAGGCCGTGTCAATCACAGACCTCGACGGCAAGAGGTTCGAGTGCGCCGGAGCGGGGATCTTTCTCTTTGCGCCATTCCTTGGCCGACTCAATATCGATAACATCGTGCAAGCCGCTTCCCTTCCTGGCAACAAGGTCATCTCTGCCAAGAGCTATTTGCTCTCCTTCCTGGCGCTGAAACTCCTCGGTACCGAACGCTACGCTCACGTCGGAGATCATGCATTCGACCCAGGCATGGGCGCCTTTGCCGGACTCAATGTGCTCCCCAAGTGCACCGCCATGTCCACATATTCCTATTCGCTTGACGAGATGCATGTGTTTCGCTTGCAGAAAGCCTTTGTAAAACGGGCCGCCAAGCTGGGCCTGTACAACGGGAAAATCATCAACCTCGATTTCCATACAGCGCCCCACTACGGCGACGAATCAGTGCTGGAAAAGCACTGGGCCGGCGCGCGTGGCAAGGTAATGAAGGGTGCGTTGTGTCTGTTTGCGCAAGATGCTGACTCAAAACTGATGCTCTACACCGCCTCTGACATCCACCGCGACGAGGCTGATGACCAGGTGCTCTCGTTCCTCTCGTTCTGGAAAGGGGTTCGTCGCGGTGTAAAGCCTACGTTGGTTTTTGACAGCCGGTTTACGACGTACTCCAGGCTCTCGCAGCTCAATGTCCAAGGTGTCCGGTTCATTACCCTGCGCCGCCGCGGCAAAAGGCAACTGTCAGAGATCGACGGCATTACGGATTGGAAGACGATCCACATTCCCCACGCCAAGAGGAAGTTCCCGAACCCTAAGGTTCATGAGAGCGTTGTCAAACTCCGCGGATACGCGGGTACAGTCCGTCAGGTGATCGTGCGTGGCAACGGCCATGAGAAACCCGCCTTCCTCATCACCAACGACCTCAATACACCCGTGGAACTGCTCGTCGGCAACTACGCTCGGCGGTGGAGGGTGGAGAACGGCATCGCTGAAGCGGTCAAGTTCTTTCACCTCAATTCCCTGTCCTCACCTATCCTGGTCAAGATCCATTTCGACATCGCGCTCACGATGATTGCCGACACGATGTACACGATGCTCGCTGAGAAACTCCGCGGC
>JAIORJ010000172.1 GCA_021108185.1 Methanococcoides sp.
TTGCAAATTACAATTTTAAGAAAAAATTTAGCTTGAGATAAGCGCGAAAGTTGGGTTAAATGCCTTTGACCTTAAAATTTTCAAATCCAAGCGAAGATAATTTTCCAATGACTCAATCCCTCCTTTTTTCTTTTTGACGCCTTCAAGGCGCTCTTTTGCCCCGAAAAAGGAAGAAACGGGGCTTTGTTATGATAATCTAAATTTGAAAGGCTTATAGCCTCTGTCTTTTTTTGTGGCCACTTGCAATACAATATAACAACTTATATTAATTAGTAAATATCGCACTATGCGTGGAAAAGGGTTTTCAAATGAGGAAGCGTGTTTAAGGATTTTGCTAAACACCTATCAATTAAGGATTTAGAAAAAGGTATGCTGATTTAATTTGTGTGCGTGGAAAAGGGTCTTCCAGACATAGAAGAGAGTTTATAGAGTAGATTTGCGGATTATTTCTTTTTCTTTTCAGGTCTTATCCCTAGGTCTTTCGCACGCTTTGGTGCTACTTCACTAATCCATTTATGACGAGTTCCGGGTTGATAATCTTTGCCGCCAGATTCCAAAATTTCTGGTCTATTAATCATTTCCTTTACAGTATCAATTTCGGGATGTTTGTCATAAAGTTCTTTGGCAACTTGCTGGACTTTCAATTTGGCTTCTTGGTCAGGACGTAATTTTTTTGCTTTGAAGAATTCAGGGATAATCTCTTTTTTTTCTATTTCATCCACACCAAGAAATTTCTTTATATCTTCTATGTGATACAGTGAATTTACGAGTGCTGTGAGTACTGCCGCCGCCTCTGCTTTCATTTCAGTAAGATTGAACTCATTCCAATCTAATTTCTTTACAGAAAGTAGCCATTTCTCATAACGCCCAATCTGTTCCAATAAGTCGTATCCTCTTGTGGCGTCAAACTTTTGAAGTTCTTCATTTCCTAATTCTTCTACTGAATATCTCAATTCTTCATACCGCTCTTTCAATTTCGCTATATTCGCTATTTCTTCAACAACATCTAACGGTGAAATTGGTTGGGCTAAATTATGCGGTTGAAGCCCCTTCTGTACATAATCATAAAAAAGCTCAAAGTCCCTTATTCCAAAATCATTTAATAACTGCTGTCCTGAAACCCATTTAGACATCCTTAACCTCCTGCTTCAAAAGTGTTATTCATCAAATAACTCTTCATCTTTCACTTGGTCAACCCTTTCCTGATTCTGCTGTTCTTTTTATCATATGCTCCCAACAAAGAAAGCCAGTATAGCCGCACCGAGAAGCTGATATACTGGCTTTTTCTATTATACTATTATTCTAAATCATCCTGGCCTACTCCATCTTCATTTATCTCCTTTTCTATCTGTTTCCGTTTTCTTTCCTCATCAGCCATGTCCTCTGACAAAGGCCCTATAATCATCCAATCTTCCCAATCCAACTCATCGTCAAAAAAGTCTTCCATTTTTTTCACCTCCTCCTGAATGGCCCCCTTTTGTTATGCTGCTTCTTTTATGCTGTTTCTATTATCTATGTGGCCGGTAATGATAAGATTGAGTACCTTCTCTGTCTCACTCATTACTTTCAGACAGGCAGAATGGACGCTTATTTCCAGTTTCTCTGCGTAAGTCTTAATATA
>JAIORJ010000098.1 GCA_021108185.1 Methanococcoides sp.
GACAGGTATTGGCTAACTCTGAGCGTTTAGGTTCTTCAATATAGGTGAAAAAGTTTGTTGTATCATAACAAATAACATTGGGGGAGAGACCCATTAACTGATGCGGATTCCGGTGAAAACTGCTACCTATTCCGGAAATAACTTTACCACTTATACCTTCATCCAATTCCCTTGTTGACAGCAATACCAAAGTGGCAGGTTTGCGTCAATTATTTGCGTAAATTTTTCTTACAGAATCTCCTTTCAGTTCTATTCTATGAGCATTGTGAATAATACGATCACAGATAGCATCTGCTATGGTAGGATCGCCTATGACTTCATGCCAGTTAGTTGCGGGCAGTTGAGATACAAAGACCGATGATTTTCGTCCGTGTCGATCCTCAAGAATTTCCAGTAAAGTGAGACGACTCTGCGCATCAAGAGGTTCAAGACCAAAATCATCCAGGATGATAACATCCAGTTTTTGTATTTTAGTAAGCTCTTTGAGATAACTACCATCTGCTCTGGATAATTTTAAATGGGCAAACAGCTTTGAACATGGATAGTACCCCACTTTAAATCCGTACATGCAGGCCTGATGGCCCAGAGCTGAAGCAATAAAACTCTTTCCCGCTCCTGTTGGGCCTGTCAGAATACAGTCCTGATGGGATTCTACCCACTGGCAGTTAGAAAGCCGGAGCATCTGGTTTTTATCAATATTCCTGTTCAAAGTAAAATCAATCTCTTCAAAAGATGCCTTGTAACGGAATCTTGCACCTTTTAAAAGTCGTGTGAGTTTGCGATTGTGCCGGTCATCCCACTCTGCATCTACGAGATGTGAGACAAGTTCATCGGCTGTAAACTGGTTTTTGACACCTGTCTCCATGGTGTTTGTAAATGCTCTTGCCATACCGTAGAACTTCATCTGTTCAAGTTTCTGCATGGTAGCCTGATTGTTATTCATTGGATACTCCTTCTTTCCTTTTTTGTTGCGTCAACATTATTTGACCAGATAGAAATGACAACTGAAAATTGACCACCCTGAGTTAAAATTAGTGATAGATGGAGGCCATCTTGCCTCCATCCGGTTTAATTGGTTATATACAATTCTGCTATGCTCAGCTTTATTGCTGCCGTTCTTCTTCTTGCTAACGAGCTATGTTATTGTTTTTTCAAATCTTTTTTGAATGGCTAAAATTTAGGGTACTTTTGTCTAATTTTCCGTATTAGACAATTCCGGGGTTGATTTACCAATGCTTTTTCTATGCCCTATAGATTTGTATATGACCTTGCCTAAAAAAAGATATTAAGCTCTTTTTCCTTTCTCGCTATTTTGCGCCTGGCCTTTTTAAAATCCAAACTTTTGCCGAGGTAGAGACTCTCTGTCCTCCCATCTATTGTTTTATATATTCTATAATATCCATCTAAACTTAGCCTGACTGTCCAACCATCTATATTAAAGCAGGAATGTTTATCAATGTTACGACTGATAGAGACTATTCGCCGGACAACACTATCAATGATCACAGGATCATCTATAGCCACCATAAGTTCGCTTATGCTGATAGTTTTTCCTATTAATAAGATGCAAATAGTGTAACGCTATTATTGCCACACCTCATCATGGAAAG
>JAIORJ010000039.1 GCA_021108185.1 Methanococcoides sp.
TTACTTTTAAGCTGTTGCCGCAAGTGGCTGTGCTTTCTGGTCAATAACCATAATCAAATCTTGAACAGCACTCACTTCATTTTCTTCGAAATAGGCTTCGCCACATTGACTACAAATCCAAGCAGGAACATTATCCAACGTTAAATGGCAGTTTTTACGATCAATATGTAATGGGGCTGTTCCTTTTTTCATATTTCCTTGGCAATGGATGCATTTCATGTTTTTTTCCTCTTCTTATAATTTTCCCATTCTTCCATACTCGGAATATATGCTGTAATTATTGCTAAATAATCCCCTTTGGGTGCGCAAACAACATGAAGCGGACGATCTCCAATACTATAACAGAACATCAAACAACTATGTCCGCGTTGGTCATTAGGATAGTCTTCTATAATCTCACCTTGCTCAATCACATTACGAACTTCTTCTGGTGAAATCATGCGATCTGGTCGTGACATCTGACGTATCGCATGCGGGAGATAAAGAATCCTTTTATTTGCCGCTATTTTTATCTCTTTAAGAAAATTATTCATTTAAAAAACTCAAACCATACGACCCCGCCCATCCATCCGAAACGTCTTGTTGGCAATATTTGTAATATTTAGTTTTGATTTATCTAATCCTTCAATCCATTTTAGAAAAATTTCTTTTCCTAATTCATTGAATTTTTGCTCATAAAAACTAGCGATTGAAGTTCCAATTCCTGTTGGTATGTAGCCCCCCACGATTAAATTCTGCTCTTTACATTCAATTAAATAGACATGCTCAAAATACATAGCGATGAATTTGGTCCCTTTTTGAAAAGTTCTTTTGGTGGAAAAAGAATCAGCTAAAACACCAATGTCTTCAAGCATGTATGCCAAAGTTCCAATTTCAATCTCTTCCCCAAGACTACAATTGGGTATAGGCTTATTGGCAATGTCACCTGAAACTTCAGGAATCATTAACCCTTCACCCACGTTTGCAGCTATATCAAGCAAAGACGCAAAGGCATGAAAGAGGTGTTCTTCTAGTGTGCCAATTAACCATAAAGCCCTTGGCATGACAGTGCCAGGTGATGACGCTTCTGTAGCAAGAGCTCTTGCTAACAATTCTTCACGCCAAGGTTCATTTCTAACACGTGCAAGTTCATTAAACTTATCCATCCAATGTGGGATAATTTCCGGGGAAGTTTGATCTTCAGTCTTTTTATCCTTTGGAGGTGGCAAGTAAGAAAGAGCTTTTTGCCCTATATTTAATTGCCTTAAGTTTCCTTCAATATACTCAATGTCTTTTTTGATTCTTATACGATCCTCAGCATTAGATTCCGTGAATTTGGTTAATAGCTGTTTTCTAACGTCATTCAGCGTCTTTGCCTCATCTATGATTAGTTCTTTTCCTATCTCAACAGATGCAAGCTTCGCTTGATGTTTCACATAACTATCCGAAACAATCTCAGATTGAGAAATGAGAAAAGGGCCAATTGATTTGACAATATTGAATGCCGTTTTTTCTGAACTGACTGTTTTTGAAAGCCAATTGGTCATTTTCTATTCTCCGCCGAACAATTTAAATGTAAGAAATAAATCAACGATATTAGCTATCCAAATATTATTTCTTGATTTGCATC
>JAIORJ010000110.1 GCA_021108185.1 Methanococcoides sp.
GGCCTCAACGACCCCCGAGCCGATCGAAAGGCCTTGGGCGCGAAACTCTGGGTAGCGCATTCGGCGACGGTTTCGGGTGAAGTAGTCGAGACACTTGCGTGCTTCGTCGGTTGCCCCGGCGTGGATGCTCAGTGCTTGTAGCAGGTCGTCCATCATCCCTTCGTCGAGTTCATCATGACGCCGCTTCGCCCACTGTCGGCCCAAGTCGCTGCCCGGGCCGTAGACCGCCTTGGCGACATCCGACAGATGTTCTTTGGCATGGTATAGGTCCACGATCTGAATGGCGCCGGGGAATTGTTCGTTGGTCAGATTCCAGATCCAGAGTGCACCGTCTCCAAGTACAACGCAACGTCCAGCTTGGTCAAAGCCACGACGCCGTGCCTCGCGATCAGCTCTTTGTGCGAAGATCGACGCCACATCGTCGGTATCGCTGCTGGCGGCGCTCTCGATGGCCGCCGAGTAGGTGACCGAACCGGGATCACGAACCGGGATCCCTTTCTCATCGCGCCCCTCGGCGGACCAAACAGTGACCAGCTTGACCTCTCGCGTTTTTGCCGCGCCGTCAGGCTGTTTACCTTTTCGCCCATTGACCTCAGAGGCCCGCATCGGAATCCCGGTACCATCCATGCCCAAGTACATTGTCGGTGCGACGGGCAAATCAGGCTTGACAACGATTCGCTCGTCGTCGGCGATCTCTCGTCCGAGAGCCTCGGCAACGCGCTCGACCTGTTTCGGGCCAACTGGTACTCCAGCCAGCTCCCGCATCAACTCACTGCTTTCGGCAAAGCTGACCATCGCTGCCGCCAACCCCACCATGCGTGTCGTTGCTACTGAAAACGATGTGTCTTGTAGCCCCAATGCCCGATCACGTGGACAGAAGCCCGTTTGGCATGGGTCGCAATGATAGTAGGCACGTCCAAGTGTCATTCCACCAAGGACGGTGGTGAATGTCTTGAATCGACGACCGGCGTACCGGGCTTCCTTACCGCAGTCGCACGGACACGTATGGCCGACATAGTCGGTTAGATCAGCGTTGAGTCGCTGCTCCACGGCTCGGCCCGCGACCTTGAGTGCTTGTTGTCGGGCGGCTGTTTCGATCGCTTCAAAACTCAAGTCACCTACCGTGCCCGGGCCTACGAGTGCTTCGATCTCGGCGTCAACCTCCGCGTGGAACCTCTCTTCGAAGCCCCCTTTTTACCGGCGTCGTCTGTAGCAGCTCCGGACTCCGACAGCATCAAGTCGCATAACCCTTCACTGACCTCGACAAGCTCCCCGGTAAGTTTGCGCAGCCGCCGATATTCGGCAATGTGCCCTTCGGTTTGCGAAACGGCACTTGGCGGAATGATCTTGGTGACGGTCTTGCCGTCCACTTTGCGGGTCAGAGACCAACTTGGGCCATGGCCACCCCCTTCTTCTTGGGCACAGTGACAATTGGGCTTGCCACACTTGCGATAACGGGCAACCAGGGACCCCGGACGAAGGTCCCCTATTGACGCCAGTTCTTCGCAGATTTCATTTCGACGTTTACTGAGTATTTCGGGATCATGAGCTTTGGCCATATCGTGCACCTCCGTGACTGACAGTCTAACATACTGTCAG
>JAIORJ010000137.1 GCA_021108185.1 Methanococcoides sp.
TCCAGTAGGGATTAATGTCAAAGTTTAATTCGTCGGCCTCCTTTTTAGAGAGTATTAGCGGGTTCTTTTCTCTTGTACTTATGGTATCGAGTTCGGGCCAGATCGTCATACCCGTCCATTCAGGATAGACAGGCGCGCCAAAGGGCTTGGATGTGGTTGTCCCGGCCAGAAGACTGTCATCAAAAAAGAGTGGAGCCTTCCTTGAAAGAAAATACTTTGCCGCATTGGCGTACCTGATTTCCGCCGGTTCTTTATCGGATGACATATCCCTTAAATACTCAGTGTAATATCTTGCCCGTTCGATACAGACCCTGGGTTTTTCACTTAAAAGCCCTTTCCTTAATCGTTTGAGGATGGGTAGATTATCAAGAGTATATTCCTTTAACCTGATGTCCTGTAACGTCACGGCGCCCATGATTTATCCTCCTTTCAGTTGTTCGATTTGCTAAAGTTGATATTAAGCTCAGGCCGCGCAGATTCCGTATAATGGCAATATGTCGCGAATTACGATCAGGCGGTGCGCCTGTAATGCATCGTGAAACAGTTTCCAGTCACTGCTCAAAAACGAAGGGTCATAGGGGAAAATGTCGCTTTTTTTGTCTTTGATCTTTCGTGTCCCTAAGGTCTGATGTTTCCATGACCCCGTCCCCTTAGCCCGATACTCTAGTTTGACAGAAGGAAAACTGAAGTAACCATTACGGATAGCACGAAGCCATTTGCGGTGACGGGCGTGTCCGTCCTCATCTGTAATGGAGCTAAACAGACCCGTAATTTTGTCCCGGTCATTTACCGGCAAACCCGGAACGTTGGCCTCGGGATCACCCACACGATAACGCTGCATGGTTTTGCACATTTCATTTGCCGCTTCTGAGAAGTCTTTGGTATTATCCCGCCTTACGATATTTCCGTGACAGTCCTCGTAGTTCCATTTCAAATAAGGTCTGTCAGGATAACTCAGCGCAGCGCCATGTCCCAGAGGCAATGCGTCGCCGACAAACTTCCCGGCTGCTTCATCAAAAGCGTCACCAAAAAAATCTTTGAGCTTTCCCCAAAAACCGGCATCAGGCTGGTCGTTGTCGTCAAGCGCTCGTATGTTGTTAACATTATGAACAATGCCGGCGAACCCCTGGTGTGCCCATGTATCAGCATACACATGCATGGTGACACCAAGCCGGTAAAGTCCATAAAGGGCGTGCCTGTCCTCAATACATAATCGCAGCATATCCTGCGCTATATAGCTATTGGGGCGGCAGATGATTTTTTCGACAAAGCTCCCTTCGGGGTTCTCACCGGGCTTTACGCCACCATTGCCGGGCAAAAAGTGGAATGGTATCCATACGAAATGATTGGCCAGCTTATGAAAATTTCTGTAATCTAACGTTTTGTGTGCAGAGCTGATACGAGAATACATAGCACCGTTGTCAAATCGGGTGGCGCCGGAGTTGGTAGCATCATCCACATATTGTGAGCAGTAGGCGATGGTTTCAGCATCTCGATGAGCGAAACCGGCTAACCGTGCGACAGTGTATGTTACGCCATGATGAAAGTCTATCTGCATTTGTTTTTCCTCCTTATTGTGAAAGGTTTACT
>JAIORJ010000226.1 GCA_021108185.1 Methanococcoides sp.
ATTGAACCTTTCAAGAATAATAGTAATTCGGTCTTCAAATTATTCTTTACCAATTCATTATATGGAGCACAACCCATTATGAAATCTGCAATTAGGGCTCTTAAACATTCATCATTTTCAGCTTCATTCACCAAATAATCTACTTTCTTATTTTCTGATAGTAATAAATTATAAAGCAAAATTCCCCATTTTAAGTCCGAACCAATCTCTTTCTTCCATTTTTTTTCATATTCTTTAAGTTTATTTTCAGACAAGTTATTTTCAGATAATGCTTCTATTCCCAAGCTTGCAGCACATTTAGCTGAAATCATTGAATAATAAATTCCTTCAGCAGTTAATGGGCTGACGAAACCTGCAGCATCTCCAACCAAAAGCAGATTATCGGAATAAGTTTTTCCAAATACTCCCTTTATTGGCACTACACCACCATTTGTCTCAATAACTTTTGCTCCTTTAAGCTTATAGCTAACTTCAGGGTGTTTTTCAATAAACGAATTTAAATAGTCATTTATTTTATTTTTTCTTTTTGGGAATGGCATTCCAATACCCACTGTGATCCCCTTCCTTTTTGGAAAAATCCAACCATAACCTCCTGGAGCGATGGAATCTCCAAAGTACAGTTCAATATTGTCTCCAATTCGTTCTTCAATATCACTTTCTTTCATTTCCATTTCGAACTGCGAACATACACCCAAAAGATTTCTGCTATAATTAATTAATCCAGCTTTTTTCGCTATAATGGAAAAAACACCATCGGCAGCAATAATTAGTTTCCCATTTATTTTTTGCAAAATGTTATCTCTTTCAACGATAATTTCAGCAGAATTACCAATTATTGAAATATTCTTGGCAAGAGTGTCGGTCAAAATCTCAGCTCCTGTACTTATTGCCAAGTTCAAAAGGTGGAGATCAAACTTATCTCTATACACTGTAATTCCAGTTGTTTTTCCTTGTTCATACTCTATTACTGAATTATTTGGAGAATACATTCTCATTCCAGAGATTTCACGTTCTACAAAATCTCCAAGTTTCAAATTCAATTGTTCAAATGTTTGGATTCTAATGCCACCCCCACATGCTTTTTTTCTTCCCAGAGGCCCTTTTTCAATAATAAGAACCTTAAATCCAGCTTCAGCAATTATTCTTGCAGCTGTACTTCCCCCTGGGCCTGCTCCAATAACAATAACATCGTATTCATTCATTTATTTCCTCCGATGAGAATATTGCAACTCTTCTTTATTCTATAAAACTTATTTCCTCAAGAAATTGACCGTTTTTATTGTATCCCTTCACTGAAATGTTCATTGTGACAAATTTCAAAGCAATATGAACAGCCAAGACACTTCTTAGAATTTACATTGATCATCTTTATCACTATTTGATAAATATTTTACTTATAGAGTGGGTGTAATAGAATTAATAAATTTCATTGATTTTTTCTATCATATCTTTTATGATTTTCTCCAATATATAATTAAAGGTTGTATTGTAGGGAGAGATATGAAATTAAAAAATAAATGATTCTAAAGGATAT
>JAIORJ010000001.1 GCA_021108185.1 Methanococcoides sp.
TTTTACGACGCCATCAACCTTAACACATCAAAAAAATAAAAAAAGGCTTATTTATCGCAAAAGTCCGGAAAGAAAAGAGACGAAGCTAATTTGAAAATGCTGCTTGATTTTAATTATAGTTCGTCGCACATGAAATGATACTTGACATCGCAGGCAATCCATGATATTTTAACCATAATTTCAATTCATTCAAACTAAAATATGGATAAAGTATGATTTCATGTCGTGGAAAGCCTCTAACACCGGAAACAAAGAAGCATATTGTCTCAGTTAAACAGTATTTCGACCAAAACAAACTGATGCCTGCAGAACCAAGTGTTAAAAGGACCGCTGAAGCTATTGGCATTGGAGTAGCGACTGTTAAGCGAATTATGGCAGATTACAATCGTGATCCTAATCTGCTCAACGAACCTACAAAGATGCGTGGTCGCCCTGTCCATTCAGTTAGTGCATCGTATCAAGAATCTGTTCGCTCCTATGTTCGAGCTGCAAACAACAAAGGAGAACATATAACGCTCGCAGATATCAGAGACTTCTTGAAAAAAGAATATGCTGACGAATCGTTTCACAAAGCAACATTAGCCAGAACACTTAACAGATGGGGCTTTGAGTTCGGCAAGGGAGTGCGATCCCAACATTTGAAAGAAAAGGATCATGTGGTTGCCGCCAGGCAGCGTTATCTACGTGAAATGAGAAGCAATCGAGTTCCTGGAAATAATGCTGCTACGATTCGCCCAGAAGTTTACCTTGACGAGTCTTATGTAAACAAAAATCATAGTAATGATTTCATATGGTATTATGGCGAAGACGGACCTTGGGTGCAAAAACCAACAGGCAAAGGAGAACGTTTAATTATTATTAACGCAATCACTGCATCTGGTTGGATTCCAGGCTCAAAACTTGTATTCAAGAGTACGAGAAAGACGGGGGATTATCACGGTCAAATGAATTGGGATTTGTTCAAAAAATGGTTTACGGAGATGCTCCTTCCAAATATCCCAGAGCATTCCCTCATAATTATGGACAATGCTTCATACCATAATATTCTTTCAGAGCATTCCCCACCGACCCCCAAAAGTTCAAAGAAAAAAATCAAGGAATGGCTCGAACAAAATAAGATTTACTGTCGTGATGATTGTCTGAAGCCTGAATTGGTGGAAATTTTAACAAAGATAGCTCCTGAGCCGATTTATGCAGTTGATGAAATTGCTGCTTCCTTCGGCCATAAGGTTCTCAGAACTCCACCGTATCATCCAGAACTACAACCAATAGAAACATGCTGGGGAGTAGCAAAAAATCACATAGCCAGAAATTGCGACTTCACCGTGAACAACTTGATCAAACAACTCGATGGTGGCTTCAACAAAGTCACCGCTAAAACATGTGCTAAAATTATTGCAAAAATAAGGAAAATTGAGGATGAATTTTGGGCAACAGATATAAAGATGGATATGTAATAACCATATTTATTTGTATCAATTCATCTGCGCTGAACTATAAGTCCTCTATCCATTATAAGCAGTGCCCGTATACTCGGCGCTTACGTGCTGAAAGACGTGTGTTTACCCCGGGAGATCTGC
>JAIORJ010000090.1 GCA_021108185.1 Methanococcoides sp.
TAGTTTCTCTCCACAGGGAAACAATGCGCATTCTCAGAAAAAGAGATGAGTGAAACCGATTCACTTATTTTTTATCTTCTTCTAATCAAGAAGACCACCGGTTTCAACCGGTGGATGAATTGCGTACACTCTTACGGTTCTTCGTTCCGTCGATATACCTTTTAATCGTTTCTGCTGATGCTTGACCCGCAGTACCGACATAATAACTCGGAGACCATAACTTGTTCCCCCAAAATTTTCGTTTTTTCAATTCGGGGAACTTTTCAAATGTCCTTTTTGCAGATACACCTTTTAAGATTTTAACGATGTCAGTCGGTGCAATGAATGGCGGTGCTGATATGAACATGTGTATATGTTCTGGCATGACTTCAAGCTCGATAACATCCCATTCTTTAGAATCTGCTATTGTCCTGAACTGATCATCTAAAAACTGTTTCAGTTCATCAGTGAGAACCTGATTTCGATATTTTGTGCACCATACAATATGATAGTTAATTTCGTACACGGCTGAACTTGTAGCACTCATGTTTACCCATAGACTCGTAAGGTATATAGCACTTGTTGACCTATAGGTGCATATGCATAAAGCATACAAATTCCGTCTGTACCCGACCAAAGAACAAGAGATTGTCCTGGTCAAAACTCTGGATGTGTGCAGATACATCTATAACGAGTTTCTTGCGGACAGACGAAATGCGTATGACAGATGCAATCAAGGATTGACGACATTTGACCAGATCACTCAGGTCAAGTATCTTGAATTCAATACCGAAGTATTCTCACAAATCAAGCAGGATGTACTGAGAAGACTTGGAAAGTCATTCGATGCTTTTTTCAGACGATGCAGATCAGGTGAAACACCAGGTTATCCGAGATTCAAGGGGAAGGACAGGTATAACAGTTTCACATATCCTCAATCTGGTTTCAAGATTGAAGATAACAAACTGAAACTTTCCAAGATCGGAAATATCAAAATCAAACAGCACCGAGAGATAGAGGGTAAGATCAAGACATGTTCCATCAAACGTGAAACCGATCAGTGGTATGCAGTGTTCTCTGTCGATATGGGTGCAAATCCCGAAAAGGTCAATCCGAATATATCCATAGGGATTGATGTTGGACTTAACTCCTGTGTCACGCTGAGCAATGGGGAACAGTACGATTCTCCTACATATTACCGCAAGTCTGAGAGATCCCTTGCAGTTCAACAAAAGAGACTAAGCAAGAAGAAGACAGATTCAGTGAATCGGCTCAAGCAAAAAACTAAAGTTGCTAAGGTTCACAGAAAGATACGTAATCAGAGACTTGATTTTAACCATAAGTTGAGCAGGGCTCTTGTCAACAGTTTTGACCGGATACTGTTCGAGGATTTGAGTATCAAGAACATGGTTAAAAATCATCACTTTGCAAAATCAATACATGATGTTGCATGGGGTCAACTGATCCAGATGGCAAAAAGCAAAGCGGAAGAGGCTGGCAAGTATGTCGAATTGGTTAACCCATACAACACATCACAAAAATGCAGCAGCTGTGGAAACATCGTCAA
>JAIORJ010000079.1 GCA_021108185.1 Methanococcoides sp.
TGTGCGAGGTCATGTATCCTCTGTATGTCCTTTGTGACCTTTTTCTTGCCTGTGAGGTAGACCATCTCATCAATGCTCAGTTCAAGATCGAAAGTGACATCTGCTGCATATTCGTCTTCTTCCAGCATCCTGCCGTAAAGGTGTGCAAGGTCTGTGCGTGAATATCGCATGGATTTATTGGCATGGTCCGCTATCTTTGAAGCGATATTATCTCTCATATCACGTTTTGCTTTTAATTGTCCCATCTTTCGCCAGAACGATGGTGGCTGGTACTTTGTGAACCCTCGGCCAACGTGGGTCTTTGAAACAACGGTCCCGCATGTCATAAGGGCACCTGCATACCTCCAGAGGCGGTAGCTCTGTCGTTTTCTTACACGCCCGAGGTATCTGTCCGCTTTAGCCAAATGTTCATATCCCGTAATGAGGTCTTCCTTTGTGCCTTCTTCAGTTCCATACTGTAAAGGGAGGTTCTCGTCTATCCAATGTATAAGGTTCTCAGGGGTCTCATCAAGACCATAGGTAGCTTCCAGTGCTTTCTTTGGGTCTGTGTTCTTGAATATCTTTCCAAGCACTTTGAAGATCGACTCTTTTGTATCCCTTTCGGAAGTCGCGATATCCTCTATGTGTATCTCATCCCTTCCGACTGCCACTGCCTGAAGGTCTTTAACGGCACTTCGCAGGTCTCCTCCTGCGTTCTCTGCCAGCTTTTCAAGAACTCCGACACCGCACATTATCTTCTCTTCGACACAGATCCTCTTCAGTGCCGGTATCATGGAACGTCCCTGTACCGAATTGAACTTGAGCTCAATGCAGAGTGAACGTATGGAAGGTGTAAGTCCATAGAGGTCGTTGGCAATAAGCACGATGGGGTGGTCTGTGTTCTTTATGATACCGCCGATGGCTCGGGCTCCTCCTCTGTCGGCATTCCCATGGATATTATCGGCTTCATCAAGTATGATAAGTCTCTTTGCAGTGGTTCCTGTAAGGGAACTCATCTTTGATGCAGAACCAGCGACCCTTTCAATGACGCCTGCCGTTCTCTGGTCACTTGCGTTAAGTTCGATGGTCTCCCAGTCGAGGTCCCTGGCAAGTGCGTGTGCTGCGGAGGTTTTTCCAACTCCTGCAGGACCATGCAGTATGATCGCTCTTTTTTCAGGCGTTCCTGATAGCCATGACTGTGCCCATTCACGCATATCCACAACAGACTTTTTGTTGCCTACAATGTCCGTAAGGGACCTTGGTCGGTATTTTTCAACCCATTCGATAGATTCTGCCATCTGTGATCATACCTTACGTGAACCACTCACAGCTTACGCAATGAGCTTCCTGCGACCCCTCGTATAGAGTTGGTGTCACAATCCATACCCGATGAGGAGGCAACGGATTGTGGGTACTGCTTTACACAGCCCCTTGTCCCAAGGGCATCCCATCAGTACAATATCGGAGTTGATAGTATAAGTAACATTTCAGATTCCGAAAACCGATACAGTAGATTTGACGACTTCCATCTCCCACCTTACGGAAGGAGTCTTCTCGCCTTACAAG
>JAIORJ010000093.1 GCA_021108185.1 Methanococcoides sp.
CAAAAAAAGGGATATCTGGCATTTGATCTTGATGATTTCAAAGAAATTTGTGAAACCAGTATTTTCGTCAGACCTTGAAAGTCCCAGCTCGATCTCGATATGTTTCAGCCCCCGGGTCAGGCCCGGCCTGCGAAGGGGATATGGCAGGTCGATATGAAGCTGGTCGAACCGTGCCCCGTTGAAGGTTACAATGACCTTGCACCCTTCCAAAGCCTGTGGGAAATCTTCCAGGTCGATGCCGTTTATGAAAACTTTTGTCCCATCGCTGCTATGTAATCCGATCATAGTGATCTCATTGTAATAGGGGGAAAGTCCGGTGGTCTCGATATCCAGGAATATGGTATCATCCCTGAATTCCCTGTATGCCCGCCAGTGCTCTTTTTTAGGGAGGTTGTTGGCAAAGTATGTGTGGTCACGGGCATTTAGCTTCTATTTTGATGTGCTGAAACCTTCCAGTATCTGTTTTAGTTTTGATTCCGGCAGTCCGGCATAGTGGGGATTTTTACACCGCTGTTGACATTAGTAATATCATTCATTAATACATTCAAAGAATAATGGGATATTTAGGTGTTAAATAGATTATGGATGTGTGGTAGGTCCAGTCACCTTCATATTTCAATGATCCCCAGATCCAGTACAAACGACACAAGTATAGCGATAACCGAAAACGCAAAGATAACAAGATAATTCAACCGCTCTTTGGACACAGAAAGACTCCACATAACATAATTCAATCCCTCAAAATCCTCTTCAGTGAGTGGTTCACGAGTTTCTATCTTCTCAAGTAACCCCAGGTCCCTTATCACCCCGAACCTGCGCTTACCAATGTGATACCGGTGTGCAAAGAACCACAGGTACCCTAACACTCCCAGATACCACAATACCCGTGCATAAAAATCCCCGTAATGGTCGGCAATTATCACCAGTCTGAGAAGTAGTGCTGAAATAAGCCCTACCCAGAAATACATTTTTATTACAGACATCCGGTACCCTTTGGGTATCTTCACTTTGGCTTGGTCAGATTCAAACTCCTTCACAAGAACACCATACTATTATCCATCGAAAAAGGTAATATTAAAGTTTCTCCCTAATACCATGAGAATTTTTAATTTATTCTGAAAATACTATACTTATATATATAGTTTGCGAAATTATTAAGCAGCAATCTTATATAACTATAACCCACAGCTCTGCTGCGGTTGGGTATCCCGTCACAACTTTTGACATATTTTACTAGAATAGCGGCAAAAATCCAAACTCTGCGGTCGCAGGTCGCAAGAACTTCACCTCGTTCGTAACTGGCGACGAAACTAACCGGAATTTTCCAATGTCAGTTTCAATTGAGTTTGAGTTTTCTTAGAAATGGGGTCGTCTTGCATATAGTTCCCAAGAAGCCATTCTACTTGAAGGATTTATTTCACTTGGTCCCTCAAAATGATTTAATTTAATTATCTCATTTTTACTAAATAACTCCTTAATTTCTAATTCAGAAAAAAAGTGATGTGGCATATATCCATCAATATCATCAGTA
>JAIORJ010000106.1 GCA_021108185.1 Methanococcoides sp.
TTTTATATCGCAACACTTTTTATAGCCTTAAACGCTTTTTTTAAGATCAATATACGACTTAACTACATTATTTTTTATGATATCATAAGGTTATAAAATTTACAAAAAAGCACTATACGGAAAAACGGTCGCATATTAGAAATAGGCTGCATTTTAGCTGTATTTCACGTTTCAATATAAAACAATGTTAATGTTAATATATTGTATCGTTTATACTTTATGATTTTGTGGCGGTAATTAGCCGTAATTAGCTACAGCTATTAGGCCGTCTAATCTATGTTCGACGGTAGAAAAGTGACGTAGTCTCATTGACCGCGCAAACTATTCCGCGTATAATTATTTTATAATGAGAGTCAGATATCATTCAACGTAAAGCAAAAATACCGATGAGCAAATGGACAGTTAAAGATCGCTATGGCAATACCATCTACTGCACAGAAGAACGCTGGCAGCATATCTTGGAATCTCGACCTGAGTTAGAACTGTTTTTTGGTAGGTTTCTTGAAGCAGTTCGCACCGGACGGCGCAAACAAGACCCACTGCTTCCCAACGAGTATCGGTATTACAAACGCTTTGACGAGTTATTGCCAGAAAACAACCACTTGGTGGTCATCGTGGTCTTCAAAACGCGTCTTGATGAACACGGCCAGTATGTCCCAAATAACTTCGTGGTGACCGGATGGGCCAAGTATATTCGACCAAAAAGGTGAACAAAATGGGTGAAGCTAAATTTTACGAAACAGAGACAACTGCGAGTGATGCTACACCAGTGCGTTTCGTTTATGACCAAGAGGCAGACATTCTGGAAATCTTCTTTGGCGTGAATGAATCTGCTACAGGTATTGAGTTAACTGACTACATCATCTTGCGTCTCAATAAGCAAACACGTCGAGCGATCAGTTTAACACTGCTTCACTTTTCCATTCTGACGGAACGTACAGAATATGGTCCACGTAGCTATCCCCTGCATAAGTTAGATGAAGTATCAGAAGAATTGCGAGAGTTAGCCCTTAACTTAGTAACCTCAATGCCTGTCAGTCAGTTCGTGAAGCTATCCTATTTCCAGGCATCGCCGACAGAGCAGATACCCTTTACCTACGTGGAATCACACCCAGCGATGGCTGCGGTTTGATACTTCGTCGTTGAAGTTGTGAGCGTCGTCCGACCATCTGCTGCATAGTCATCTGTGTAAGCAGCATTTTATCAGGCAAGAAATATGCACAGTGTTACTTGGAGTATCAAACGATTAGCGTATAGTTCTAAGAAATATCGAAAAACCGAGAAGCGTCGAACCAGCCAGTGCACCTGACACCAAAAGCCCGCGCGTTTTTTACTTTAGCAATTTCAGAGCAGAACGTCGCTTTTGCCAAGTCATCATTAGCTTTTGGTGCAGGTGACTCGCACGAACCCCGCAGTTAGAATAAAGTTAGGCGCAATTGGTGAGATTTATGGGAAGTAAAAAGCATAAGAAAACCAAAAACTGATCTTTTATAGTAAGCGGATTAACATTTTTCAACAAAA
>JAIORJ010000036.1 GCA_021108185.1 Methanococcoides sp.
TTTCCTATCTCACTCTCGGAACCCGTAGCAACCACAATTCCAAGACCGCTTCCCTGAGTTACCAGTGTGCCCCCAAAAGCAATGTTCTTCTGCTCTGCAAGTGAAAGGTTTTTGGTTTCGATAGGATCGATGTTCTTCTCCACAGCTGTGGATTCACCGGTAAGCATTGACTCGTCTATGCGCATGTTCTTTGCATACATCAGCCGCAGGTCTGCAGGAATTCTGTTACCCGCTTCAATGAGTACGATATCACCTGCAACAAGTTCCCTGCTATGTATTATCATTCTCTGTCCGTCCCTTAATATACTGGTTTCAGGAACCAGCATCTTTGCAAGGGACTCAAGTGCATTTTCAGCTTTTCTTTCCTGAATGAAACCTATTACAGCATTGGCAAGAACAACTCCAAGAATGACTGCCATATCCGCATATTCATCAAGAATAAATGTCACAAATGAAGCAGCAAGAAGAACATATATGAGCGGGCTTGCGAACTGCCTTGCAAATCGATGAAGAGAACTCTCTTTTTTCTTGAGCTCGACTTCATTGAACCCATACTTTGACAGGCGCAGTTGTGCTTCTTCAGCAGTAAGACCTTCCCTATTAGTCTCAAGTAATGCAAGAACCTCATCCACAGGAACATGCTGCCATTTCACTTCCCCACTCATAGCTAATCATGTGTCATTGTAGAGTAATATTCTTTTTGGTTTTTTGATAAGAGAACATCAAATTAGCTTTTCGCTTTAAAAGCATAACTGTTTTTCAAGACTACTGACACTACTCTTAGCATAGCTCATGCATTATGCTTATATGGTAGAAAATGTGCCAGTGCATGAAATATATTGCACAGTTTCTGATAAATCTGGTTTAATAGTACAGAATTTATTCGGGTTACGAATTTGTGGAGAGTTGTAAAATGAGGAACTTTGTTAATTTCAAGTTTGGATTGAATAGGTTCCATCAACTCTACGATTTCAATAATTTCTCTCTAATCTTTAATTAAATATTCTTTAGACAAAATCAGTATCAATTACTAGTATTGTGTGCATGTTCACTTTTGGATACTTGATTTTTACTGTCATTTTTGGTTCACCGATCCAGTGATATGATAAATTATTAAAACCTATCGATGAATTATAGATTACAACTTCCTTTCAAATTCAGCAGTTTTCTAACTTCAGTTTAAACCCGCATAAAAGACATAATAAAATATATTCAGGTGATTTCAAATCACCTTTGCATGCACCCTCAGTTGCAAAAGAAAAGCCTCTACTAATTGGTTTGAATTCAGATGAATGCACTAAAAGTACATATTAGAAATTATCAGGAAGACCCCTTCAAAAAGCAAAGAAGATATGAATCAAGAAGAGATTGCAAGGTGGATACGATGAACAATGTGGTGAAATTAATTGATTTGTTTTATCAATATTGTTTTATATCCGGGCTATTGTTGGTAATATAACTAATGATATAGAAAAAGAACAAAGCAATCAATGAATAGAATACTTAGCTAAACAGAAAG
>JAIORJ010000190.1 GCA_021108185.1 Methanococcoides sp.
AACAACATGGAAAAAGTTTATTTTAACAGATATGGGAAAGGAAATTTTGAAAAAAATGAATGGAACATATTTTTAATAGCATGTAATTTGTAAAATTATGTAAGTCCAACTCTGTCGGACTCCACATGCCCCGCCGGGCTGGGTTTGGATAAATGTTCTCACGAGGCAGAAGTGGGATCAAAGGCGATTACAACTTTTTGAACAAATACCACCAAAGTTCTCGCTCCATGGCCAGATACATGAATCTCATAAAGTTACAGGCCAATGGTATGCAAAACTCGGCAGAACGATATGTCTCCAGCTAGGTCAACTTGATGAGTTCATCTATGTTATGATTGACCTGTATACTATGAAGTTTGATAGGATCAAGGAACAATACCTCTAATTTTTGTTGGAAACTTACACAGGTGACTTCTTATTATCAAATTTATAGATGGTTAGTTGAATTTAGGAAACAGGATTTCTACAGGACTTGGAAATGTTGTAATAATTAGTAGAATAAAATTCATATCTCAGCAGATCCTTGGTATCAGATCACCTGTAGGTGTATCCACATACCTCATGCTTCCAATTGTTGTTCTCATCAGGACTTTACCTGAATTCAAATCTGTTGCCTCTCCTATGATCGCAGCATCTTTGCCATACACATGTTCACGAATAATTGATAGTACTTCTTCTGCATGTTCAGCCTTTACACAAATGATCGCTTTACCTTCATTTGCTACTTCAAGAGGGTCGATGCCAAGCATTTCACAGGCAGATGATACAGATCCTTTTATAGGCAGGTCCTTTTGGTCAATAATAATCCCTGTTCCGCTTTTTTGTGCGATCTCGTTCAGTGCACCGGCAAGTCCGCCCCTGGTAGGATCCTTCATGGCTGATATGGCAGGTTTGCCTTCGATAGTTCGTATTGGAATAACTGACCTTATCATATTCCATAAGGGAGCTACATCAGATACCAGATCAGTGCTAAGATCGAATCCTTCCCTATGGGCCAGAAGTGATATTCCGTGATCACCTATGGTGCCTGTAAGGATTATTCTGTCACCAGGGCATAAACCACAGTCCCTTATCACTTCATCCGCGATCCCGATACCTGTAGTATTAATTATAATAGAGTCAAGTCCGTTTCTATCTACCGTTTTTGTATCACCTGTTATGATAGGAACACCCACCTCTTCTGCAGCTGCGTTCATGGATCTGATTATTTTCTCAAAAGAATCAAGCTCAAATCCCTCCGGCACGACCATTGCACATGTAAGGGCAAGAGGTGCAGCTCCCATTACTGCAAGATCATTAACAGTGCCTGAAACAGCAAGCCTACCAATGTTGGAATCTGGAAAGAAAGGCGGTTTTATCACGTGGCTGTCTGTGGTTATTACGATCTCATCAGATCTCTTACTATCATGAATGTTACTTGCGATGTTTATCGTTGCACCATCATCGAGATCGTCAAGACCTACAAGTCCCGCAGATCTGTTAGTTATGTTGTTGAGGATCACGTCACGTATCA
>JAIORJ010000100.1 GCA_021108185.1 Methanococcoides sp.
AAAGATAAAAGTTCTTTGAAATATTGAAGAATTAATGGTTGTTAACAGTTGTTGGCTGGATGTTAACCGATGGTTTTAGTGTGTTTTGTAAAATCATTCGATATTAACAATTATTTGGATTGATTGTTTGTAAAAAACACTGATTTTCAGCATCTAACATTCAGAACTCTTGTAATTTTAGTCTCATAAGTATTCTCTTATGGCTAAAATTAAAAGAGATACCATCAAAGTTAATGAGATTATTCAGCTTATCCCGGACCATCTTTTTGCTGGTTTGAGTGAGCATACAAAAGTAGATTACCAGGTAAAAAAGCTATATGGCCGCAATGTCTTTTATTTATTACTATATGGACTGTTAAAAAGTGAAAGGCTCGGATTAAGGTCATTGGAGGATTTTTATAATTCATCAAGTTTCAAGATCCTATTTGATATACCTGAGGATAATCAAACCAAGTATAATTCACTTTCCAGCAGATTGGCCACAATGAATGTTGAGTTCTTTAAGAAAGCTTATGAGCTTATTTATGAGCAGTTTAGCGAATTATATGATGATCTGGAATCTCATAGATATAAGATTACCCGAGTAGATTCCACTATGGTATGCGATACAGCTACCAAACTGGAAAAGGGAATAAGTGTTGGTAGTAAGAAAAATGGTAAAAAGCAGTTAAAATATACTGTTTGTCTGACAAATTTACTTCCCAGTAGTGTAGAATTGTTCAGTGAACAATCACACATAAGTGAGAACCTGACAATACCAAAAGCTATTTTAAAGGTAATTGATAAAAGACAAGACAATGTGTTTGCTTTTGACAGGGGCGTTTCATCCAGGGAAATATTTTGCAAACTTGACGATAGTGACTGTGTTTTTGTGACAAGACTCAAGAAAGATGCTCGGTATGTACCGCTGATGCCTTTTAGTACCACTAAAGGTTTAAAGGTGGGAAATCTATCGGTTATTAGTGATCAAATGGTAAATCTCTATAAATCCGGGGACAATATCATAGAACATCCTTTTAGATTACTCATAACAGAAAACAAACAAGGAAATCAGTTCCTATTTCTTACCAATAAGCTTGATATCAAGGCAAAGGATATTATTTACATTTACAAAAAGAGATGGGATATAGAAGTGTTCTTCAGGTTTATAAAACAAGAACTTAACTTTACTCACTTTATAAGTGTCTCAGAAAATGGTATTAAAATAATCCTGTACATGACACTAATATTGGCCATGCTTATCCTTATCTATAAAAAAATCAATGAGATTGGATACAAAACGGCAAAAAGGCGATTTAATATTGAACTGGGTGATCTGTTAACGGCTTTAATAGTACAGTATTGCGGGGGAGATCCAAAACTTGTTTTTCGATGACTTGCTATATAGGTGCGCTTGAAAAATGTAATTACTAATTATTTAATTCTTCATTTTTGAAACCAATAAACCTCAACATAGATCAATTATACGCTCGAATGAAATGTTTCGAACACTCGTAA
>JAIORJ010000049.1 GCA_021108185.1 Methanococcoides sp.
AGATAAAAAAACCGCGGTCAATATCAAAAGAATGGATATCTCCTGGACCACATCAACGAGTCTCTGGCCGTCATGCATTATTTTGTGTGCTGTACGGAGCAGATGGCATGGCAAATGGAACGCAGCTAACTATTTAACTTGGGGATTTCCGGGACATTTAATTATTCAGCTTATTTACATCTTTAGGAATTTTCGATTAAAAATATAATACAGTGAAAATATTCAAAGCAAGACAAGATTTGATGGTCTATCAAAAATTGAAAAGATGTATTTTTTGAGTGCTTAGGAGGGCTTAGGGAGTGTTTTTAGAAACAATCATTTCATCCATCATATCAGCTGCCGTTTTGGCAAAAGACAGGTCATTAATATGAAAATCTTCTTTCAATATTGGAATGGCCGGAGCTAAGTTCTGTTCGAACGTTTGGATAAATAGATCGTTCATATCCGGATCATACAGGGGTCCGTCAACATGGTCGGCGACTGACCAGCCTTGCATGGGGATTAAAAACTTCACCATTTCTCCCGCGGGATTCAACCTGGCTGATAATTGCCGGGCGATGGTTTGTGTCTCTATTTCATTCAGCCGGATCGCGGATCGGAAATCATAGAAAAAGATTTTGCGATCTTTATATTGCTCGGGAATATTGTAACGGTCAAATTCCAGTACCGCGCAGTCCAGCCCACCGGGAACCACAAGGCGGGGAAGGGGTTTCCCGGAGACCGGCTCAAAACGATGGGGACCGATATTCCCACAATAACCGTTCATGAGATGATCCGCCAGTTCATGAGTGGCCAAATCCAATATGCCGTCAAAATAGCCTTCTTTAGCCAGTTCTTCCATGGCGGTTCCCCCTGTACCGTTGGCATGGAAGGTCACAACTTCATATCCTTTGTCTTCTAAAATACTTCTAATCTGTTCCGCTGCCTGTGTAATAAACCCGAAAAAAGATAGAGCGATGCGCCGGCGATCCTTACCAAACGTCCAGTCACTCCGGGCCATGGCACAGACGGCTGCCGCGGCTTTATCCAGCATACCACCCAAAATACTGTTGATGCCCAATATATCTGAAACACTGTGCATCATGGTAATATCCTTGGTTCCCACCACGCTTGACATGTCTCTGGAAGCCACGGTAGACAGCATGACTTTGGGAACGCCCAGGGGCAGCACGCGCATGATACCGGTGCACAGGTGAGTACCTGATCCGCCCCCGGCTGAAACAATACCGCAGATTTCACCCTTATCATAAAGCGTCTTGACCGCATCCCCGGCTTCCTGAAGCATGGTTTGAATCATTTCATCCCGATCCCGGCCTTCTGATAAAACACCCCTATCATGCAGGGAAGTAAAAAGATCGAGATCCACGTCACAGGACGCAGGCTTTTTGGTACCGACATTAATCATAAAGGCGCGAAGGCCCTGTTTTTCAACACGCTCCTTAAGGAAAAGATGTTCTTCCCCTTTTGTATCATAAGTGCCAAGTACTGC
>JAIORJ010000055.1 GCA_021108185.1 Methanococcoides sp.
ACACGAGTATACACACCAGAAACAAAACAGCAAATTATAAAAATACGAAAAGACTGTAACTACTCACCCCTATGTCAATCCTATAGAACCGACTGAAGGAATAAATGGAGACCCTAGAAACGCATCGTGAATAGCATCGAGGACACGACACCCGTTCTTCCGCGCTGTAGAGATATACCCACGAATACTACAGAACACATCCGCCCCTTCAGCAGTTCGGAAGGTGCCTGACACCTTCTGTTTCACTTTCATCATACGTATATCGCGCTCGGCTTGATTGTTGTCAAAAGGCACACGAAAATCGTACATAAATGCCAACACTTCCGGTTTGTATTCCTTTAAGCGGTCAAGTAGATTTTTGGGCGGTGATTGTTTGGTTCTGCCCCGTTTTCCTGGTTCTTTCTGCGGTGGCGGATTCATTTCAAGTCCGTATTCAATGATCTCGTCGTATCGCGCTTCATATACCTCTATCTTTTCAGGATCTAGGTGATTACTGTTCTCACTGACCAAATCCACTTCTTCCTTAATGTCTAGCAAGCAGCGACTCAATTTTTCTGCCCACTCCTGCCCGTATTGCTCGTAGATGAATATGGTGTCACGCAAGTGGTGGGCATTGCAGAGACCGTGCTTTAGATGGTCGTATCCAAAGTAGGGTCTCCAGTGATCATGCACCGCTCTCCCACAAAACTCGGGCAAAATCCCCATCGCGTCCATCGCCTCCTTGCCACGTTTCTGATGCACAGTATAATACGTCAGATAAGGTGTACAAGCAACATGCAGCCAGTTCAATTTATTCTCCACCGGCAAACCCGTTTCATCGAAGTTGACTACATCAGCGTTTATCAACTGTTCTTTAATCGCCTCGTTAGCGGGTTTTACGCACTCTGCGCAGGTTATGTTCGCCTGAAGTGTAATCGCCTCAGAGGGGCGATGACCGACAACATCCTCGAAGAATTCGCTGATGCGCTCCAACGGGATGAATTGATAGTTGTTTAGGTATACAGCCAGCGCTTTGACGCGGCTGCCGTATTGCACTGATGCGGTCACATCAGGAGGAAAAGAAGCGGTATTCGCTGTGCCACAGCAGGAACAGATCTTGATCTCTGCCTGATGCTCGATTACTTCCAGTTGTATGGGTGGAATGTCAAAGACCTGACGCTTCTTATAACCCGCAACTGCGGTATCTTCAAGAGTTACACCGCACATAGCGCACTGCCCGACCTTGTGCACCTCTGTGTGGTCCGGTTTTTCCGATGGCTTCAAAGTGTGACCTTTATGCCCCTTCTGCCCGCCGCTTTTTTTGATGCCGGTTTTTCTCATACTTTTGGTGCGGTGCTTTTTGAAACCATCACTGGAAGGGGGCTTGCTGCTGTTCTTACTATTTTTGTTCAAACGGTCCTGTTGTGCCTGCAATTCCTGAATGAGCAGCTCAACAAGTTGAATAATCTCCTCTTCTCCTTGCTGGTAGGCTGCACGAATTTC
>JAIORJ010000105.1 GCA_021108185.1 Methanococcoides sp.
CATTCATTTTTTTATACTCCATAATTCATATATGTTTTTACGGCGGTTGAAAGCTTCTTCTCCGCCTTCCATTATTGTAACAATTTGTTTCTGTGTGTCATAATTGTCAATCGTTCCATCATGAACTTCAATTTTTGATTCCGAATATTTGCATGAGAGTATCTTTTCACTGTCGCCAAGAACCGGAATATTCGCATTATGTGTTGCAAAAATAAACTGCATATTGCCTTTTAAAGATTTTATCGCCTTTATAACATCTTCATAAATCGTCTGGTTATCCAAATCATCTTCCGGCTGATCAATTATCAACACATTAGTCTCTTTTTGAGCAAGAAGGAATAATATCAGCGCTGTTGCTCTTTGTCCGAGAGAATGGTCTTTTAACGGTTTGTCATTATAGTTAATTATAAACTTATCTTCCACACGAAATGAAATTAAATTAAAAATATTGTCTTCAAACCGCTTTTTAAATTCAGCTAATAAATTTTCACTTATATTTAGATTTGAATTCAGATTTCTCATATCTCTGTATATTTCAATAAAATCTTTGTATGATGATTTAATTGAATTATAAGTTGCTTCTCTTATACCGCTTCCTTTAAAAGTTTCTTTGAGTTTATTTAAAAATTTATCGTCTCTTCCTTTGTATTCAACTGTAATTGAAAGTGAATTTTCGTATTCATTAATTCTCTTTACTTCTTTTTCCAGTATTTTATATTCCTCATGCCATAACTTATTCAGTTCGGATATTTTTTCGTTTAAAGAAGTATTATATTCAGTTTTTTTCTTTTCAGACTTTTCTATCTCAGTAAGCTTTAGTCTGGACATTTCAATTTGACGATTAAGTTTGAGAAAGTCATCAGGATTAAGGTTTGGGATGTCCATTTCTCTTTTAATTTTAGCAAAATCTTCTTTAAGATTTTCCTTTTTTTCATTTAATTTGTTGAACAGTTCAATAAATGTGATTTCATATTGTTCTGTATTTGCTTTGATTTCATTTAATTTATTGAATTCAATTGCAAGCTGACTGAACAATTTATCAGCCTCGCTAAATATTTCTTTGTTTTCTTCGGACTCAAAACCGGTTTGATTAAAAAAAGTTGCGTAGTCATTTATCAACGATTCAATTTCATTTTTAAACTTTGATATTTCACTTAAAAATTCCTTAAATCTTGAGATATCGGAATCGAATCGGCTCTGCTGACGCAGTTTGTCTTCAACCCCTTTCTCTTTATACACAGCGATCCGGTATTTTGCCTTCTCGACAACCTCATTTATATCTTTCTTTAGTTCATCAATATTATCAAGCTTTTTAGAAGCTGTGATAATATTTTCAATTTCCGCAATTTTAATGGATATTTTTGATTTGATATTTTCAAGTTTTTTTCCGATAAGCTTTTTGACGAGGTCTGCTTCAAAATCAATATTTTTATTAGAAAGGTCTTTTTGGCCAAAATAAACCGGTGTTTTAAA
>JAIORJ010000021.1 GCA_021108185.1 Methanococcoides sp.
CCAGGCCATACAAGTCACGTCTGTGTTTTGAAGATATTAAGGAGCTTGCAGATACCATCAAAAAACCGCCTCATCACTGGACTGAAGATAATCTCTGGATGGCCTATGCTGCTCTTGAAAAATCAAAGGTTCGTGGAGCAAGCGGGCCACATATATTGACTGATCTTGTGTCTCTTGTACGCTTTGCGCTGGATCAGGAAAATGAGCTTGTGCCGTTTCCGGAAAAGGTGGATGCAAATTTCAATGCATGGCTGGCACAGCAGGAGAAGGAGTTCACAGGAGAAAAGCTTCACTGGCTTGAAATGATCCGTGATCATATTGCAGGGAACCTGAGTATTGAAACAGATGATTTTGAATATGCACCTTTTTCGCAGGCAGGTGGCATTGGAAGGGTGTGTCAGTTGTTTGGTGAAGAATTAAATATTATGCTTGATGAGTTAAATGAACGACTTGTTGCATAATAAAAAAGGATATTATGATGTCTGATATTGTATCTGTCGAAACAATTGCCGGTAAAATATATCTGATTCGTGGAACAAAAGTAATGCTGGACAGAGATCTTGCAGAACTTTACGGCGTTGAAACAAAGGCTTTAAAACAGGCTGTAAGAAGAAACATTAAACGTTTTCCACATGACTTTATGTTTGAACTCACAAAAGAAGAACTTAAAAATTGGAGGTCACAATTTGTGACCTCCAATAGTATTAAAATGGGTTTAAGGCATTCCCCCATGGCCTTCACTGAGCAAGGAGTTGCCATGCTTTCTTCTGTGTTGAAAAGTGACAGGGCTGTTGAAGTAAATATACAGATAATACGTGTATTTGTGAAGCTCAGGCAACTGTTTCTTGACAATGAAGAACTTCGAAAAGAACTTGAAGAGTTAAAACAAATAACTGATGAACGTTTTCAAATTGTTTTTGAGACGTTAGATCAATTAATAAATATTGAAAATAAGCCAAAGAAGAAAATCGGCTTTACAGCAAAAGAAAAACGCGGTTCATACGGTAAGCCAAAGAAAATCAAGCTTTAAGGTCACGAAATGTGGCCTTAAAGAATCCCCAGGGGGCCGTAGACTTGACTATCTCTTTCTCTTAAGCATCCCCATGGAGTTATAGCTGGTTCACGTTGTCCAGAATGTAGAATAGAACTTTTTAAAATTTTAGTAAGCTCAGGATCTTTTTCTTTCAAAAATTTTCTGATAATTTCTTGAGCATCTGCACTTTTTTCTAACCCGACTTTCGCGCTTTTCTCAAGCTAAATTTTTTCTTAAAATTGTAATTTACAACAATATCAATCAGTTGTGGAATTTCGGCAATTTTTGTTAAAAACACAACCTGTTGATAATAAAGGGAATAAAATTTTGAGATCAAATGTAGTGCCTGTATAAAGTACTGCGTGATAAAAATATATCTTGACATGATCCATTGTTCTATGCTTAGCTGATTTAATAA
>JAIORJ010000082.1 GCA_021108185.1 Methanococcoides sp.
GCACATAATAATGGAGCAGCCTCTGCATCAGAGTAAAAATCCGGAATATGAAAACAAAATCTCTGATCTGCTTTTGTGAATTCTGCATAACCTCCGTCAATGGTATATCCGGTAAAACCTGCTGAATCGCATAGATTTTCCTTTCCTGAACAACAATATTTACATTTGCCGCAGGTATAACCAAGCCAGGGCACTCCAACCCTGTCGCCAATGGAAAATCGTTCTACCTTTAATCCTTTTTTAACCACCGTTCCGATAATCTCATGACCCATAACAAGGGGAAGTTTAGGTCTATTTAGCTCGCCATCTTTAATGTGCAGGTCAGTTCTGCATACACCACATGCATTTACACGAATTAATAACTGTTCAGTGCCCGGTTCAGGCATAGCAATATCTAATTGACGAAGCGGGCGATCAGGCTCGCTTAAAACCATAGCACGCATGAGGTTTCTCCATTAGTAACAGTTCACCGTGAACAGTGAACTGTTACCTCTCACAGAAATTAATCCAGCGATTAGGATGTGAATGACAAACTCTGTAGTTTTACCCGTCAGACCGCCTCCTTTAAAAAAAGACTATGATGTTAGCAATTGAATAGATAATAATGCCCCAAAATGCATAATTGTTAATGCATTGTCCTGGAAACACCATCTCTAATTCTTGTGAAATGAACAGATAGTTTAAAAAGGAACAAATAGAATCCGTAATTACTTAATGTAAAAATTCTCTGGCGCATTACAGATTCTCCGTCAAGCAGATTGGATGGACAGTTATTTATGCGGTCAAAAAAAACAATAGAATCATTTTCGAGTTGACCACCTTTGGGAAGGTTAAATATATGGCTGATATGTTGTTTCCGTATGTCGGCAATGTGCGAATTTATTGATTCAATTGATCTATGGCCGGTATCGACATGATTTTTAATAAGACTTTGTTCGTATTTCCCAAGGTTGATTATCGGGGCATAAACCATCCGTAACGGCACAAGACGTTTGTTTGACTGATCTATGTCACAAGTATTTGATAAGATCATGCCTGGCACTTGGCCAACATTAGTGTCTGGGAAATGGATATACAGTAAATTTTGAATTCCATCACCTTGAAAAAGATTTGTATGGTTGTGCAGATAAGTTGTATATATTCTTTGATCTATATTATGCGGGAATGCTTTTAATTCGTTAAATAATTCTTGTTGTGCTGTAGAGGATAAATACTGCGGAAGATATTTTTTTATTTCTTCGAATGGAATCATATCAAATCCCAAAAGTTCTCATCGACTGTTTTAGAAAATTCAGGGTCTAAATCTTTGATGTTATCTAATATGGACGAAGCGAACTTATGTATTATATCTATTTGTTCAAGCATTTCAGCCTGAGCTGGGTTTATTATTTGATAATAATCATATTTTATTTCCTTTGGCGCACTAATTTGTATATTTGTATTTACAGT
>JAIORJ010000197.1 GCA_021108185.1 Methanococcoides sp.
GTGTAAGTGATTCAGCTCATTAAAAGGAAAATTGAATTTCTTGAACGTTTCAGCAAAATTAGAATAATTTTCGATGGATTTTTTCATTTCATTATATCCTTTAAATGAAGATAAATAGGAAGTAATTTCATCCCCATGTAGAATATCTGGGAGAAGAAATTCTGAATGTTTTGAAAAATTCTCTTCCCTTTCTTCTTGAGTATTTGGTACAACTATTGGAGAATTCTCTATATCTAAGTCTATTTTTTGAAATCCATTTTCTGATGCTCTGATTCCATAAATAAAATTATATTTTAATTTAATATTGGGAAAATGTTCATTGAATTGATTCCATAATACATCCAAGCACCCATAACAAGGATTCTTCTCAGATAGAATAAATAATTCACCTGTTATTTCTGTTTTATCATTATGTTCTAAAAGTCCTAATTGATGTACAAAATTATTTAGAATTTTAAATTCACTATGTTGACTATTATTTTTTTTGTAATTGATTTTATCATCTATGGGATGTAAAACTGTTTTGGGTATAAAAAATGGGGTTAATTCCTTTTCAAAATGGATCGAAGATAACGCTGGAATATTTTTTTCGTCCATGGATTTTATGAATTTTTCAGGAACAATCCCTTTTTTATCTGTTTCAATAAATTTTTCTGCTAGTTCTAGTTGAAATCTTGAATTGGAACTTTCAACATTCTTTCCATCAAAAATAACCATCGGACCTTTATCATTAAATGAAATGATATATCCTTCTACCTCTTCTTGGTTGCCAATTTTGATTTTATATATACCAAAGGCAAGATGTAATGTACTCCCTCTCATTCCCATTTGTTTATTCCTCATTTGAGGAATAGTTTGTTTCCAATTCAGTACATTAACTTTATTAGATTTACTTCGATACAATTTTATTTCTTCATTCTTAATTTTATTGAGGACTTGATATCCTTGATACCTAGAAATGTTAGAACTAATTGATATATTTTCTATATTGAAAAAATCCTTTAGTTTGCCATTTTTATGAACGAGATCTTTGGGCATCGGTTTTGGATCATAAATATGGATAATATAATTCGAGTTGAAATAGTTTGTCAAGTCTTTCGTATTATATTTCGTAGCTTTGCCTGTATAAAAGCACCCAATTAACTTCAGCGAAACCCGGTCGTAGATATCAATTTTAATCATGGTACCAGGGGCTAAATTAAATCTTTTGCGGCGTTGCTGTGCATTGAAGAACCTAAATAGATTATCCGGAAACTTTCTCCCCCCATTTTTCCGAATTTCACGAACAGTCTTTCTTATGACTTGGATACACTTTTTTGGCTCAATCCCAGGAAATTTTGTGAAGTAGAATCCTTTGTTAAAAGAATATACTTCTGCTTTTTGACATGCGGATTTACTTAAATATTTGAAATTCTGTTCTTTTTCATCAATTGAGGGATTTCTTA
>JAIORJ010000203.1 GCA_021108185.1 Methanococcoides sp.
ATAGGAAAAACTATCAGCATAAGCGAACTTATGGTGGCTATAGATGATCCTGTGATCATTGATAGTGTTGTCCGGCGAATAGTCTCTATCAGTCGTAACATTGATAAACATTCCTGCTTTAATATAGATGGTTGGACAGTCAGGCTAAGTTTAGATGGATATTATAGAATATATAAAACAATAGATGGGAGGACAGAGAGTCTCTACCTCGGCAAAAGTTTGGATTTTAAAAAGGCCAGGCGCAAAATAGCGAGAAAGGAAAAAGAGCTTAATATCTTTTTTTAGGCAAGGTCATATACAAATCTATAGGGCATAGAAAAAGCATTGGTAAATCAACCCCGGAATTGTCTAATACGGAAAATTAGACAAAAGTACCCTAAATTTTAGCCATTCAAAAAAGATTTGAAAAAACAATAACATAGCTCGTTAGCAAGAAGAAGAACGGCAGCAATAAAGCTGAGCATAGCAGAATTGTATATAACCAATTAAACCGGATGGAGGCAAGATGGCCTCCATCTATCACTAATTTTAACTCAGGGTGGTCAATTTTCAGTTGTCATTTCTATCTGGTCAAATAATGTTGACGCAACAAAAAAGGAAAGAAGGAGTATCCAATGAATAACAATCAGGCTACCATGCAGAAACTTGAACAGATGAAGTTCTACGGTATGGCAAGAGCATTTACAAACACCATGGAGACAGGTGTCAAAAACCAGTTTACAGCCGATGAACTTGTCTCACATCTCGTAGATGCAGAGTGGGATGACCGGCACAATCGCAAACTCACACGACTTTTAAAAGGTGCAAGATTCCGTTACAAGGCATCTTTTGAAGAGATTGATTTTACTTTGAACAGGAATATTGATAAAAACCAGATGCTCCGGCTTTCTAACTGCCAGTGGGTAGAATCCCATCAGGACTGTATTCTGACAGGCCCAACAGGAGCGGGAAAGAGTTTTATTGCTTCAGCTCTGGGCCATCAGGCCTGCATGTACGGATTTAAAGTGGGGTACTATCCATGTTCAAAGCTGTTTGCCCATTTAAAATTATCCAGAGCAGATGGTAGTTATCTCAAAGAGCTTACTAAAATACAAAAACTGGATGTTATCATCCTGGATGATTTTGGTCTTGAACCTCTTGATGCGCAGAGTCGTCTCACTTTACTGGAAATTCTTGAGGATCGACACGGACGAAAATCATCGGTCTTTGTATCTCAACTGCCCGCAACTAACTGGCATGAAGTCATAGGCGATCCTACCATAGCAGATGCTATCTGTGATCGTATTATTCACAATGCTCATAGAATAGAACTGAAAGGAGATTCTGTAAGAAAAATTTACGCAAATAATTGACGCAAACCTGCCACTTTGGTATTGCTGTCAACAAGGGAATTGGATGAAGGTATAAGTGGTAAAGTTATTTCCGGAATAGGT
>JAIORJ010000097.1 GCA_021108185.1 Methanococcoides sp.
AATCACTACTGTCCGGTTAAAATTTAATATTCTATTTTCCAAACGTATTTGCAGGGGTTGTAGAGCAAATTTAAGCTAAAATTGAATTTCAAGCCCCCTATTCGGTTTTATACTGGTAAATAAGTCAGGTGGATCAGAGGATGATTGCTGTCTGTAGCGTCTTAAAATTAGCTCGGGTTGTTCTAAAAATTGAGTAAGGTTAATATATTCCAGCAAATGCTGTCTTACGATAGAAATGATCCCCGAGAATGACCATTTTCTTTTAATGCTTGCTTTTATCACTTTGAGGATCAAATCTGCAATTAATGCGCACCAAGTTTGAATACGTATTGCATTTTCGTTGTCCCCCAAGAAGTATTTTAATGGATAGTTTTGTTTGATTCGTTTAAATAAAACCTCAACCTGCCAACGTTTTTGATAGATCTGAGCAATCGTGAAGGGTTTGAGAGTAGTATTGTTTGTAAGGAATTCAAATTCTTTATCTGTTTTAGGATCTCGATAGCAAATAAGGCGTGACGGGACTTTTACGGCTTTGTTATTATGAGAATGTCCCAGGATTACTTCTGCATCAGACACTACTCCTTTCTTCATCTGGTATTCGTTTATAGCCCTTTGATTTATTAATGTCCATTGCATATTACTCTTCATACATGTGACAAACCAAATCTCATCCTTGCTTAACCTGTTGTATTGTTTATAATCTACATAGCCTTTGTCAAAGGTTAGTATGGACCCTTTAGGCAGCTGTATATCCTTTAAAAAGGGGCTGTCATGCTTTGCTGCTGAACTTATTTTAATGAATCGGGGAACATCTTCATCGGCTTTAATAAGTGTATGCACCTTGTAACCTCCCTTACGTTTGCCATTGAGTGGTGGTCGTCCTACTGTTGTCATAATCTCTTGAAACAAAGTAACCGTTGTGGAATCAATGATATAGAGTTTCTTATCAAGTTTTGAGGTTCGGCTGTCCGGTAAAAAAACTCGTAGGTGATTATATAATTTACGATGAATGGTTGCAAACACCTCAGAATCCCTGCGCATATTTGCATCTGATAGAGTACTTCTGGCTGGTATGTAGGATAGACCCAGATGCCCAAGCTTATTATAGCAAACACTCATGCCCATCTCCACTTCCCGTAAACTCGTACATCCCTTGTATGCAACAAAAAGCATTGTTACAAGGTGAGAGTATGTGTCAAACTTCTTTGTGTAATAATCTGCCTTGTGTTGGGCTGCGGCTTGAAAAATAATCCGTTTTGGAATAAGATTTAATAACTGAGAGAAAATCGGCTGTCCGGTAAAAAAAGTATTTTTGCTCATGTGTAAATTTGTGTGTGGAAATACAAACTTACACATTTTGCGGGGTGTGAGAAATCTCACCCCGTTTTTGTATTTTTACCGGACACTAGTG
>JAIORJ010000149.1 GCA_021108185.1 Methanococcoides sp.
GGGAGTATTCAGAAAACTGTGTCACCTTGTTTCTCCCAGGGAAAGCCCTGGAGGTCGTAGACCGGAAGGGCTTTCCCTGCAAAGTTATAATTTTATAAGTACTTCTCATATCGGTCTCCAAATTTATTTGCAAGCTCCTGCTGGACACTTATCCAGCTATAAGCCTTTTTCTTCCAACTCTTCTGGTTGTGCATTAAGGTGAGATATAGCTGTTTTATCAACCCTTTTTCATTAACCCAGGCTCCTTTAGATTTGGTTACCTTTCGCATAACCCGATGAAGAGCCTCTACAGGATTTGTAGTGTATATCATCCTACGAATGTTTTGTCCAAAGTCCATAAATGCCATAAGTTCATCCCAGTTCTTTTCCCATTTAGGTCGGATTTCTTTGTATTTACTATCCCATTTTACGCCAAAGGCTTCTAAGGCAGCTTCTGCCTGTGTCCGGCCTGCTGATCCATATACTTTTCTTAAGTCACTGCAAACGGCTTTCAGGTCTTTATAGCTAACAAAACGAGTTGAATTACGCACCATATGTACGATACATCGCTGAATAATGGATAAAGGAAAAAGTTCATCGATTACCTGTTTAAATCCAGCCAGGCCATCAATACTGAAGAACAAAACATCTTCTACTCCGCGTCTTTTAAGATCCTCTAAAATCAATCCCCAATGCCTTGCACCTTCTGCATCACTCAAATATAGACCCAGCAAATCTCGCTGACCATCAACGGTTATGGCGTAGACAGAATAAGCAGCTTTATTCTGAACTGTCCCTTGATCACGAACTTTAAAATGTATTGCATCCAAATAGACAATGGCATAACAAGAGGCAAGGGGGCGCTGTTGCCAACTTATGATTTCATCCCATACTCGGTCGGTTACTGCACTAATAGTCCCCGCACTTACCTCTAGCCCATAAAGCTCCCTTAACTGATGACGAACATCGTCTACGGATTGGCCACGCGCATAAAGGCTAAGGATAACATGATCCATACCGCCACTTAACTCACGCTCCCATTTCTTTATTAATTGAGGATCATGACTGCCATCTCTGTCTCGGGGTGTGACCACTTGCATTGGGCCAACACGACTCCTGACAGTCTTCTCCATATGTCCATTTCTACGGTTAGATTTTCCTTGTTGAGAATCCTCTTGTAAGTGTTGATCCATCTCGCCCTCTAAAGAAGCATTTACCAATGCTTGAAGCAAATCAGTGAAAATTCCATCTTCGCCAACAATAGGATCCCCATTGTAAAGACGGCTTACTATTTCTTTTCGACGATCGTCATCTGGGATTAAATCCTCTAATCGAGGTCGAACAACTCTTTTTTTCTTTTTCATGTGTCAAAGTTATTAATCATTAGTTAATTAAACTCCTGACACACTTTTCTGAATATACTC
>JAIORJ010000041.1 GCA_021108185.1 Methanococcoides sp.
GGCTGCGGAACATCTTTACCTTTTCCAGACTGATCAAAATTCAGGAACAGGCAAATCGAAAAAAAACACAGGACCTGCTTGATTCATTGGGAATACGTGATAAGGAAAATGCCTTGGTTGAAGATCTATCCTACGGTCAGCAAAAAATGGTCTCCCTGCTCTGCTGCCTGGCAGCCGGGGCCAAGGTGGTGTTGCTGGATGAACCGGTTGCCGGGGTCAACCCGGAAACTATCAATATTATTCTTGAGATGATTCGAAAACTGCCGAAACAGGGGGTGACGGTGATTTTGATCGAACATAATATGGATGCCATCAAGCGGGTCTGCGATAACCTGATCTTCATGGATCAGGGCAAGAAAATTGTTGAAGGCGACCCCGACATGGTCAGGAATGATCCGGCGGTCATTGAGGCTTACCTGGAGTAATTATGCTTGAAATCAAAGGTCTTGATACCGGATACGGGAAAAAACAGATCCTCTATGGCATCGACCTGGAAGCTGTGACCGGCAAGATCACTGCGATTATCGGTCCCAACGGTTCAGGCAAGTCCACTCTGCTGAAGGCCGCCTTCGGCCTGATACCGGTCTGGCAAGGGCGGGTGTTTTTCAGGCAATCTGATATCACCAATAAAAACAGTAAGTTTCTTGTCCAGAATGGCATAACTTTCGTGCCCCAGGGAAATCGGGTTTTTGACGAAATGTCTGTTCTGGAGAACCTGGAGATCGGGGGGCTGTACCTTTCCAAAAAACAATTTCAGATTGAGCTGGAGAAAATCTGGCAGCTTTTCCCGGAATTGAAAAAACGAAAAAAACAGAACTCCGGCAAGCTGAGTGGCGGCGAAAAACAACAGCTTTCCCTGGGAAGGGCGCTGATGCCTGACCCGACCCTCCTTCTCATGGACGAACCATCTCTGGGACTTTCCCCAAAGCTGGTCAGCCAGATGATGAATCATTTGCAGAAGATCAACCGGGAATTCGGCAAGACCATCCTGATCGTGGAGCAAAAAGTGCGTGAGGTGCTTGAAGTTTGCCATCATGTTTATTCAATAAAGCTGGGCAAAATCGCCTATTCCGGAAAGCCGGAAATTATCAAAAACGACAAGGATAAGCTGAGAGAACTGTTTTTATAATAAGAATCAGTTAACTGTAGGCGACTTGGGCACAACCGAATCTGGCTTGACACACAAGGCCAGATTTTCGTATACTCGTTACCGAAAAGTAACTCCTTAGCCGTTTAACGACTGGAGTTTTATTCTGTCATGGTCAGGCTTGTATTAATAAAGGGGCGCTGAAGAACAGATAACGCCTATTTCATATCGGGCAGCCAGGTATGACGAAATTTCTGCATTGCATTGACTATAATCATTTGTGGAGGCAAGTTATGAATCTGCACG
>JAIORJ010000006.1 GCA_021108185.1 Methanococcoides sp.
CCTGTGATGGCCTTTAAGAAAAGCAAAGACATCCCCTAATTGGGATGTCTGTTGTTGTTATTTTTTCCTGAATTTTCAGAATGCTGTATACACTTCTTCGTGTGGGTGTATTACAAAACCTTCGGGAGTGATGTCGTATGGGTGGAGTTTCTTGCTGTGATTTGAACCACGCATCTTGAATATTTCCATGGTTCGTGTGCGGACGTTATCGTGCATGGCGTTATGCAGCACAACGGTACCGTCTGTTACAAACGTTTCTACACCGAACCTTGCAGGGCTATTTTCATCTACGATCTCACATGTCATTAGTGAGGTAAGTCCTATTACTTCCAGTGTGGTGCTAAGTTTTAGCAGTTCCACACGTATCTTTGCAGGGTCATGGAGATAGAAGCTGATCGAGGTCGTGGAATCGATGAGGGCTCTTTTGGCGTTGATCTCTTCCTGTGTTGCGATGATCTGGTCCATCATTGAACGTGTGTCGAATGGTCTGACATCGACATATTTTTCCTGGTAGAACATGCATCGATGATAACGAGCTTTCCTTCGTCTTCGAGGGCTTGAAGGTCCCAGCCGAATTTCATTACGTTCTCACGTATCTGCTCTGGTCTTTCTTCGGTTGCAACGATTATACCGTTCTCGCCGTATTTTGTTATACCATTATATATGTACTGCACAGAAAAATTAGTTTTTCCGGCTCCTGATGTGCCTGATATAAGGTATGTGCGGTCACGAATTATTCCGCCTCCGCATAGTTCATCAAATCCGGGAATCCCGGTCTTGACCCTATTAATTTCGTCTTCCATTGAGATCTCTTCAGAATCTGAACCTTCGAACATTTATCTTTTCACTCCTCGCCTTATATAATGTACACGTTGCTTTGAAGTTTGTATGCCAAACGCATATTTTAAACAATTATGGGTAAATAACACATATATGATTCCAAATAGGGTTTTTGCTTTATTTATAATATACATGAAGTACATATAAATTTATTGAAGGTGGCTTAATATCGATTGGCTTTAAATGGAATTATATGGGCCATGTGTAATAAATCGACAATTTACGAACCCAAATGGGCCATATTATACCCTTTTATATCAATTTGGCATGTTTTTATTCGACATTTACCGTAATTTGCTTCGATATTTACTAATGCCTCGCTATAAATCTGTTAAATGAGACCACAAAAGATTTAATAGGCAATTCTCTTATTAGACAGATGTAATCCAATATGACGGGATTCAGAGGGTGATGATGACTCTTTCGGCAATGAACGTATTCGTGCATTGTTTGAAAGAATGATACTCGGTAATTCGTTTATCTTGATTCTAACTCACTAATTTATTTATATTAAATAA
>JAIORJ010000131.1 GCA_021108185.1 Methanococcoides sp.
TTCTATGAGGGCATAGAGAAACGAGGCTGTTTCTAAGGTTTTGGCGGGCATTTTTATTTGAGATCTACTGCTTCAGTAGGTTACACTTTTTTGTTAATTAAGCCTTCACATTTCGATTTCAATTTTCAGTCGAATATTTGACATATTTCATCTCAGGATAACGATTATTAGTGAAATCAGGAAAAAAGTGTTAGCTACTAAGGATCTACTGCTATGATTGCTGCAAAAAAGTTGAGTTATGCACTTACCCAAAAATCATTGATTTCGGGTTCATCATTTATTACCAGTGGAGCTAAAGATGGCTGTGTTCTCTTATCCTAATTACCTGATCGCTTGCAATTAGAATCCGATCAATAATATCCTCTTGATCACTTCGGGCTTCTAACGTTAATTGATTATAAGTTACATCATTTTCAGCCAATTCATTAATATGTTGTCTTCCGGAAGGAGCCATAAAACGACGTTCAAAACGTCTTTGTAATATTCCGGGATTAACTTTGCTTAATGGTGCTCCTCTTAATCCTGTGGTATCTACTGTGCCACTTAGAGCACTATTGGATGCATGGGACATCTCGTTAGCCGATTGCTGCACCACATGCGTCAATTCATGTGCTATCAACCTTTTCCCTTCACTTGTCCCAGGTGTATACTGTCCGGATTCAAACGACACATCCCGTCCAACTGTATAAGCTCTTGCATTCACAGCCCGCGCCGACTCCGCCGCCTGCGCATCCGAATGCACCCGCACCTGGCTAAAATCGCGACCGAAGCGCGGCTCGAAAAAGGTGCGGTCGTTTTCTGATAATGGCTGGCCTCCTCCTTTAAGGGACAGGATATTGGATTCGAGATGAGGGGTAACTTCAGAGAGATGACCTGAAGTTGCTTTTGCCTGAAGTTCTTCTTCCTTCTCTTCTGGCTCGACCTGCCTTTGAACCAATGGAGTAATCTCTTCGGCAAGCGGTTTGGCCTGAAGCATTTCTTCCTCTTCCTCAGGTTCCTCTTGCCGCTGAATCTGAACCAAAGATGTGATCTGGTTGGCAAGTGGTTTGGATTGTAACGTCTCTTCCTCCTCTGGCTCTACCTGTCGCTGCACCCCTGGCTCAGGCATCCGCATCACAGCATCAGCCACCCGATCCGCCTCCTGCTCGTATTTATCTCCAGGTTGTCCGATCATAAGTTTAGCCTGCAGGGTACACGGCGCATACAGCCGTAGAACCAAAGGAAGATACTCCAAGTACTTACAGATTAGTATAAAACAAGCGACATTTGATGATTTTCTCAAGAATCCAAACAAATGGACAACAACATGCCCAAAATTCTGCGAGAAAATGACATTCGTGTACTATGAGAAGGGACCACCAAAGGAAAACGAAGT
>JAIORJ010000047.1 GCA_021108185.1 Methanococcoides sp.
TCAACGATATTGTATATTTCATCAATATCAGTAAGACCTATGCGGTCAATTATCGTAACCTGTTTCTGGAAACGTTCGATGGCATCCTTACCGATGTTCTCCACAAAGGGAATGGCACCTTCCGAACCAATTATGCGACCATCATCATCAATGCCGTTCTTATGAAGGGCAATAAGCGTCTGTCCGGCAAGGTGACCTTTTGATTCATTGCCACATAGCAGTACATATCGTATATTGGAATTTGAGATCGTGTTTATTATGATCTTTTCAGCACCAAGGTTCTCGGTCTTGCAACTACCCCACATAGCAGCTTTCCCATACGGTTCCAATGAACTCGCAAGCGTGATAACAGCAATACAGGAATCCTCTTTACCGGATACACAATCCCCTTTTACAACAGGCCAGTCACAAGCAACAGTTTCTATGTAAACACCCCTTAATTCGATCCGTTCCTTTCGTTCTTCATGTCCACAAGAGCACTGGCAAGCATTATGGCTTTCGTATAGTGGCCACCCACTCGTGAAGTATCCACGAAGACATGATCATCCATCAATACCGGCGCACCAATACCGTCCCCTCCGCCGAGGAAAACAAGTGTCCTGAATATCAGGTTGCCGGTTATACCGTCTGGAGCAAAGATAAAGTTCGCTTCCTTGATAGCATCTTCGATGAGTATTGTATAATGCTTTGCACATATACCGTTTTCCCGAAGCCGGGATGCAAGGAAATCCCCATCTGCAAGGGTACGATCGATCTTCTCATGCCTTCCAAGATCTCCCATTCTGCCCCCTGAAAGTATACCCACCACAGGCTCGATATCGAACCTGCGTATATGTTCGACACCAAGACGCACAAGGGTTATCTTGTCCGAAAGGTCATTTCCCTCATCTATACCGACAGGAGCAAGGAAGAACGGGACACCATCCGCACTTATCAGAAAGGCCATGCGATACAACTTTTCGATGCCAAGGACATCTTTAAGATGGGAAAGAGTGCCGGAAGCATTAGCAGTACCCCTTACCGCAGCATCCACTGAACCGGAAGCAAGCAGATCGCCAAGCACCCTCTCGGGTTCATGGGTATTGATGATCTCAAGGGAAGTTCCCACAGAATCTATCTCCTTTTTATCCCCCACAAGAATGACGTGAGCATAACCTGAATTGTGGGCATTCTCGATACTGGAGATCATCTTTGCAGAAGGGTTCCGAACTCCTATGGCGACCTTTGCCACATTTGAAATAGCCCTTCTCCTGACAACATCCATAAGACCTTCTGTGCTGCTTTGCCGAGCCACGATACACCTGCCAGAAATGATATTAATTAGAATCAAAAAGAAATGCAAACATTAATTACTTTTCCCTTTTATC
>JAIORJ010000202.1 GCA_021108185.1 Methanococcoides sp.
CTCCATTTATTCCAGATATTTCAGATATTTCTGTTCCCATTTTCATTAAAAAAAATTTATGATCACAGAAAAATGAGTCCTTTTCAATTCCCATGATGGAAATCAAAAATTTTTAGGTTAAATTTTCAACACTATTGGGCAACTCAAGTGCCCTCTATTCCCTATCTTTACAGATTTAGGAACTCCTTTTCGGAAAATATTCGTACTAGCATTTACATCAGCATTTAATACAACCCCACAGTTTTTGCACACATATAATCCCCGATATTTCCGATTGGCTTTCCGTATAATTCCACATGATGAACAGGTTTGGGATGTATATTCTTCGGATGTTCTAATGACTGTAATCCCCACCATCTCGGATTTATATTCAATTTGTTGGATCAATTTCAAAAACGGCACGGATACAAAATTTTGGTTATTGCGCTTCCCGATTTGAATGTTTTGTTTCCATTTTTCATTATATCCGACAACTATCGTTCCGATATTGCGTTCAATACAGAGATTAACGATTTTTCGAGAGGTTTTATGAAAAAAATCGTGGATTTTATTATTTCGTTTTCGATGGAATTTTAAAATCCGATTCGTAGGATGTTTTTTATTGCATTTTTGACTTATAGATTTATATTTAGCTAATTGTTTGTTATAAAACTGATTAATTGACTTTACCACACCGCCCTTGATAATCAATGGTGATCCACCACAGTTATCTGCCGTAGTTACGATATTGCTGAGTCCTAAATCAATCCCCATAATGTTATTGGTATTTAAGTGTAAATCTTGTGGTTCATAATTGTAAATAAGTTCAATTTTATAACGATCTCCGAATGGAACAATACGCACACCTTTCAAGGATGTTAAATTAGTTTTAATTAACGGAAATCCGAGTTTTGCCATTTTTCGTGTCAGGTGCACATTCCCATTTTTCAATCGGCATTGTTGAGATGTAAAATAAACCATATTATGGCCATCTTTCCGTTTATAATGAGGTAATTGTGGCATTGCGGTAAATTTTGTCGGATCCCGTTTCCATGATTTAATCGCTTTAAAAAATGATTTAAAGTTTCGTTCTACCTGCTTTAAAACTTGCTGTGGTGGATGGCTACCACATAATCGTTGAAGATTTTGATACGATTCATGTGATTGTAATAATTGCCAGAGTGTATGATATTAAAAAATCGTTGACGAACGGTATAGGTTGCCACATTAAACAAATTCTTGGAAACAAATGTAATTTCATCTAATAATTTAGATGGTTTGCATTGAATTTGTTTTACGAGTTGCATACTTTCTATAAGTGCTTCTATATTTAAAGAATACGAGATCATCGAAATAATAGAATAGTA
>JAIORJ010000051.1 GCA_021108185.1 Methanococcoides sp.
CCGAATCGTTGGAATAAGGCAAAGAGTCTTTGAAATTCGATATTGTTACCCAGTGGGTGATCGGGTGAAAGGAAATCTTACCAAAGCCCTATCATGACGAGACAATTAATATCAATCTTGGATAGTATCGTCAACTCAGCAAGAAAAGCGGGTTGGTCGGTAATTGTTTGGGAGGAGTGGGTTTGATATAAAAGTGCAGGGAAAAAGATAACATCCGGTTTTGCGCCCGTTCTGCACGAACGTGTACGAGGTACTGTGCGGTCTTTGCCACCATAAAATTTTATGTACTGCAATATCCAGGAAGAGTAAGGCTGTTCGGTCCTGTATGCATAGTGATAATATCGTAAAATTTCACGGACTTGATCCATTAAACGATATTCTGGATTTGGTTTAAATTTCATCTTGATTTCCATGTTTTTCATTATATTATATTGTTAATATATGACCCTGTTGATTTACTATCTTCTCGAAAAAATTGACGCAATATATAGTACGCACAAGGCGAATCAACAACAATATCTTGTGTCTTGATTTTTAAAATCGGAATAAATCAACAGATTCATATATAAAATTTAATTTCTTTTAGGGTTTAATTCCTCGCAGCTTGCTGCGGGGCAGTTCATTAACAGATAAAAGAGTTAAAAAATTCAAGAGAAATATTTACCTTAGTTGTTGGATGTGAGAAATATCTTCTTGACATAGTATCAAACAGCGATATCATAATATTATGAACAAAAAGCAACGGCGAACTCTGAAACGCAGATTCGAAAGGCCTGAACGTTCGGATATTTTCTGGCTGGATATTGAATCTATATTCACCGCACTTGGGGCTGATATTTCAGAGGGTAGAGGTTCACGTGTAAGGGTTGCACTCAACGAGGTTCGTGCTGTATTTCATCGGCCTCATCCAAATCGGATAACTAACAAGGGGGCCGTAAAGTCGGTCCGTAGATTCCTGCAAGAAGCGGGGGTGAAACCATGATGGAATATAAAGGATATTTTGCAAAGGTTGAATTTGATGATGAAGCTAATATTTTTCACGGAAAAATCATTAATTTGCGAGATGTAATTACTTTTGAGGGTGAAACAGTTGAAGAGTTGCGGAAAGCTTTTCATGATTCAGTCGAAGATTATCTTGAATTCTGTGCTGAACGAGGAGAAGATCCCGAAAAACCGTATTCTGGTAAGTTCATGGTTCGTGTAGATCCAGGACTTCATAAAACAATTGCCATACAAGCAAGAAAGACAGGGAAAAGCCTTAACGCATGGGTGAATGAAACTCTTCTAAAGAATATCACCCAACAATCGCAAGCACCTTGACGCCCAAAGCCACCGCGTTTTTTGTTTAAGCCTATGCAG
>JAIORJ010000022.1 GCA_021108185.1 Methanococcoides sp.
AGGGGATGATTGTGTTTTGTTTAACAAATACTTAAAGTTTGTTGATACAGCACTAACTGTATCAGGTAACTCACACCTTCATATCCATAGTTGCAAGTATTCCAAAAGAAAATATACACAAAACCAGCTATTGACATTGGTTTTATTGAAAGAATATCTGAATGAAGATTATAGAGATATTGTTGAACTTGTCGAAGTAATGGATAAGGTCAATCAAGGATTGGACTTAAACAGGTTTCACACTTTACTACGCTTCATGAATTCATTACAAGACTCAGCTCTGTTTATTTTAATGGATTACTATAACAAACACTAAAACTCTTTTATTTTCATGGTGAAAAGATTGAGATCACTGCCATTGATTCGAGTGGATTTACCAGTGGTCATTGTAGCTACTATTATTCGTGGAGAACAGAACAGAAACGAAGATATTTCCTGAAAAACAGTATTTCTGTTGATACTAATAAGTTTCTTGCCACTGGTTTAAAGATATCGGGTAAACCTGTACACGATTCAAAGCATACGATGACATTGCTAAAGCAATGTCATAAAACTCGCAGATCAAATTATTATGTGATGGATAAGAGTTACGATTCAGAAGATATACTTTCCCTGGCAAGGGAAGAATTAGAAGCAATAGCTATGATTCCTTTGAGGCAGAGGAAAAGAAAGAAGATCAAAGGTAAGTACCGTAGAAAATGGCATGGGAATTTGATGAGGAACTGTATCATAATAGAAATCTGGTAGAAAAGATGTTCTCTGTCCTGAAAGAAAATATGGCGAGGAAATCAGGGCAAAAAAGTACTGGAATCAATTAAAAGAAGTTAAATTCAAGTTATGAGTGCATAACCTTGACAGTATATCAGAGTTATATTTATGTTCAAATGAGGATTTCTACAGACCAAAAAAAGCAAATTAATAAGAGTGAGCATAGCAGCGATGCAGATTTCCCGAAGACTCTCGTACTTCAGTACAGTAAGCAACGTGGGCAGACTTATCTTCTGTGTTCGGATGGGAACAGGAGTTGCCCTGCCACTGTGGCCGCCATACTCATATTAATGAATGAAGCCAAGGTCCGGATTCGAACCGGAATGGTATCGCTCTGCAGGCGATTGCGTAGCCGCTCCGCCACCTTGGCAATTGGGAATGTAGTCTCTAGTAGGTGAAACATGCATATAAACTTTTACCTTGCGACAATAATTGGCAGTATGAAATGAGATACTATAGAGATGATTATCTGTCAGAAATTAAATTAATGCTCTTTGGAAATGCTGAGAAATAAAGTCACAACTATTGAGTTTAGGATCACTTAAGAAAAGAGTTGGATAGAG
>JAIORJ010000076.1 GCA_021108185.1 Methanococcoides sp.
AGGTATCCTATTCAAATTCCGTGGTAGGCAATATTTGATCAAGCCTATAAAAAAAGTCCAGAAAATTTGCTTTAAGGGGTTGATTCGGCAGCGAAACAATGCTATTATCATAATATGACTTCAGAGATAAAGCAAATTCTTCAGGAGATAGACATCCGACCCGATGCAACCGAAAATGAGTCTGGGTCGAAGGCCGTTTTTGTTCTGCTTCAGCTCGTTGAACGTTTGAATCAAGAGAATGAGATATTAAAGATAGAAAACCAGAAATTGCGAGATGAAGTCAACTTGCTGAAAGGCGAGCAGGGAAAGCCGAATGTTCGCGGCAACAAGAAAGGAGACCAAGGCAACGTATCTTCGGAGTCAGAGAGAAAACAAAGGGAGAAAAAGGGAGAAAGAAAACCCAAGACGAAAAAGGATAAGATAAAGATAGACCGAAGCGAGATCTGTAAAGTCGATCAGTCAGAATTGCCAAACGATGCAGAATTCAAGGGCTATGAGAGTATCGTTGTTCAGGAAATTCTGATTACCACAGACAATGTTGAATACAAAAAGGAAAAGTTTTACTCTCCTGCGGAGAATAAAACTTACCTCGGGAAAGTGCCGATTGGAGTTAAAGGAGAATTTGGGCCTGGCATAAGAGCGCTGGTATGCACGCTTAAACACGTGGGGAACATGTCCGAGCCAAAAATTCTGGAGTTCCTTGAAAATTGTGGAATTTTCATTTCACAATCAACGATTTCAAGAATCCTTACAAATGACGAAACCGGCTTTAACAAGGAGAAGGAAGATGTTTTCCGTGCTGCTCTGGAGACTACGCCGTTCCACCAAATTGACGATACCACGGTAAGGGTCAACGGCGAAAATCAATATTCACAAATTTTTTGCAACCCTTACTATACTGCCTTTTTTACTGTCCCCCACAAAAACCGTTTGACCATCCTTGATATATTGCTTTGCGGCAAAGAGAGAACCTACCTGTTCGACTCGAAAGCATTTGGTTTACTTTCAGATTTCAACATATCAAAGAAGGTCATCAATCAAATTACGCAATTGACCAATGACAGGGAAATGTCTGAGGCAGAAATGCAGGAAATGCTCGGAGAAATCTTTCCAAATCCGAAAAAAGGAAAGAATACCAAAACGAGAATTATGGAAGCCGCTGCCATAGCCGCCTATCAACGGCAAACAGAGATTCCGATCATCACCATCCTTTTGAGTGATGACGCTCCCCAATTCAAACAACTTACACTGGAACATGCCTTGTGCTGGATTCATGAGGGAAGACATTATAATCGCCTGAGCCCAATTGTCCCTTTGAAT
>JAIORJ010000196.1 GCA_021108185.1 Methanococcoides sp.
GAATATTTGCGAAGAAAGGTTCATCCTTTGCATTTTCGAGAATAAAGTCAATGCCTGGAAGTCGTTGCAAAAGATCCTGTTGTTTTTTGCTTAATCCCATTTTTTGGCAATTTTATTAGCAAGTTAAAAACTATCAGTATATAATGAACCACGCATAGGCGTGGCTGTTAAGCTTATCAGCTAAGAGCTAAGTGCTCGCCCGAAGGGCTCTAATTTATAACATATCATTAAAAAGTTAATAAGTTCAATGTATTTCTTTTAATTCACACCCCTAATTCTCCTGACCACAGCGCTTCCAGAAAGAATTGCCATGGCAAAATTTCAATTAAGGAATCAGGTTTTCTTGGCTGATTTTCCAAAGAAACAATAACAGCCCGCTTAACCGCATGCTCTTCCAGAAGCGCCTTCAGACCTCTGGCATGTGTGCTATGCACTCTGTGTGATCCCTTGACTTCAACTGCCACATTCATATCGTCGCGGAACGAATTAGCCGGCAAATTCAAGTCTAATATCCTTTTCTTAATTTGTTTCATAAAGAAGGAATATTATCTAGATAATTTGCCCTGACAAGTAAAATTATCACGCATATGAAAAAATGATTTTCATGGGCAAGCGCACGATGATTCATTGAAATTGCAACAACAAAAAAATCCAGTCAATCCTGCTAATCCTGTCTAAGACAAAGGAGAGAGAGGCTTTTGGCTTTCTCTAATGCGCTTTCCATGCCATCTCCTTGTGCCTGCTATTTCTGCACATATCGGGAGCAATTGCCCAACCTGCCAAAAATATTTTCAATTTAGCTTTTTCATGTGATATACAGACCTCCAGATCTCGTGTGTAATGGGAGATCATTGGGAAATCAGCAATCATTAGGGTATATGCTATATCTTCTTGGAATAAGGACTAAACTACACAGCTTTAGGAACGATTAGTATGAAAAAATCCATAGATATATTTAATGTTCATCAAAAGATAATGGCTGATTACAAGCATTTTGTCGGCAGTTTTATAAATATTAAAGATGAAAAAATTAAAGAAGTAGTAGAAAACAAAATAAATCAGGGAAAGTTCTGGCCCGAGCCTTTAATACAGTTTAACCCTTCATTTGAGCAGGGTGAATCAGCTCAGTCCCTTTGTGATAAAGGGATACTGCATCCCGATCTATCTAAAATTTTTAAGAATTACGATCTATTCAAACATCAGGTTGAAGCAATAAAAAAAGGATGTAAAGGTTTGGATTTTGTCGTTACTTCAGGTACTGGCTCCGGGAAATCATTAACATTTTTAGGCACAATTTTTGATTATCTTTTAAAGAA
>JAIORJ010000166.1 GCA_021108185.1 Methanococcoides sp.
TAAATGCATAATTAGATAAATAGGAGTACTGGCCAAATGGCACAACTTAAAAAACAGGGCATCACGGCGTCGGTGCATGAGTATTCTAAAGTACATTCCTATTCTGCAAAAATCATCTAAATGAAGAGCATGGAAATAGTGCGAATGGTTGACTTTAAGTATTACAGTTCTTTATAAAATATGATATTTACCACCTAGCGAATGTAGTTTCAATCCGCATCGTATATCGATGTTTTGCTGAAGTCACTGGCATATACGCTTTAACTTTTCTCAATGGTTCCCATCGTCTTTTGCCATTCCAACTTTAATTTTGCCCGTCTTATGGTTGATTCTGCAAGGATTTTGGCGAACTTTTTGCTTTTTCTTGAGTGAGCATGCTGAGTGGATGTGATCATACCATTTAACTGTCTAAAAGCTTCTTCCCGATCCGTTTCTTTGAGATTATCCAGAGAGCCGTCCAAGGCATTGAAAAGCTCTTCCCCCAATCCAACTGCAAAAGATTCTTCCAAATCAATGTACCTTTTACCCCAAAGTGCCTCTGGTCTAAAAGCACTGATTGCAGCAATCAATAAGATGAGTAGTATAAAGATACCCGTATTGGCATAAAGCAGGAACGTTCTATCTGTACCAGATAGAGTAAGTGCTAATCCCCCCAAGACCGATTGCATTACCAAGACAATTAGAGAAAAGAAGCCCAAAGGGGTTTTGATTGCTTTAATGATGCTCACATCTTCTGAAGTCATCTTATACCACCTTCGGTCTTTGATCTAGTGCTATTAGATTAGCAATTGCATGTGCTTCCTTAGGTGAAATGAGGAAGTTTGTGGCCATAGGAGCACGAAGTATAAGCAAATCCTGCAAGTCGGAAATGGATTTGATTTTTCCGACCGGTATATGAGACTTCAGACGTTTTTCGTACATCACGTCAACACCATATGAATCCCATTCTGGTTTATTGTAAGGAGATGATGCTAGTCTTCCCCAGCCATATATCCCTCGAATGTTTTTACCTCCTCCTAGCCAGAAGAATACAATATCTTGGGGTGACATCTGATTGCGGCTGCGAGTAGCATACCATGTCACTTTTATTCCTTCTACTAGTTTCTCTCGCAAATCATATCGTTCAGGAATAGCCTGAAAAATCCAATAATTCATAGATACAATCCCCCTTTTATATTACATACACTTTACAAATGATATTTTATATAATTTTCTCTCACTTCTTGAAACTGTGTAGTCCTATAAGTTTTTCGCATTGAACTCTTTTCAAAAATTTCTAACATTT
>JAIORJ010000170.1 GCA_021108185.1 Methanococcoides sp.
CTGATAAGCCAGATTATTAACTATGGTTCCGTGAAAGTCCGCAGACAGGAAAACCACATTTTTGATTTTGCGCCTCTTGATAAGACTCAAGAGTCGGGTCCGTTCAAAAGCATAACCTTCGAAGCGGTCTTCGGCATCAAGCGGTCCGAAATTTTGAATCGGTTCGGGCACCACAATGAACTTCCAGGTAATCTCTCTTCTCTCGGCATCCAGCAGATCCTTTCTGAGCCTGCGGAATTGGGCACGGCCAAGCAAAGTCCTCTTGTGATTAAAAGTTGAAACGAGGAACTCCAAGACCTGTTCTGGATCAATCGGGTCCACGATCGGGGGAAGCTGAGCATCACGAAACGATCTGGTATCCAGGATGAACACTGCAGCATCACTACCGTATTTGAGGTAACGATAGAGTTTCGGTTTGCGGTTGAGACGTTGTTCAAAGGGGGGGGTTCTCCAAACAAGTTCCTTGATGGGATGATATTCCTGAAATGCCTGCATGGCATCTTTATAGGCCAACGTTTCATTGACGAATCTGACAGGGTCCGTGAACAGCGGCGGTTCCTCCGGATGGACATCGGGGGCGTCCGGCGAATCTCCCGGAGAGGCTCCACCGGCGAAGTTGTCTACAAGTTCATGATCATCGATTACGGCCAGTATCGATGTGGAGCTGTATAAATCGTTCATAAAGTTGTAACCGAAGCGACCGGATATGTTTTCGTTTTGCTTGGTTCGGAAATCCGCAAGGGTTCTGGCTTGCACTTTGCCGGGTAGCGCAGGGGTTTCCAGATCAGCATAAATAGTATCACCCAGTTTAATAAAGAATTCCAGGTCACGTTCCGGTATGTTGACGAGGGTTGGGAAAGGTGGTGCCTGCTGCCAGTCTCCTGAAGCACCGAAATGCAGCCCAACAAATTCGCTTGCATCGGTGGCAGTGCGGAACCTGCCGTCCCTGGTCTGAAAATCACTATCGGTAACACGGTAATAATATTGCGTCGCGGGACTGAGACCGGTGATTTCCAGTTTGACCGGAACAAGTGTGTCGGTAACGATTTCCTCAGCGGTCAGCACGATTTCACTGAAGTATGGATCAGAAGAAAGTTCGACGGTAATGGGACCGGAAGCAGAACTGCGGGCCCAGATGATGGTGGAAGTCTGTGTAGTGTCACCGGAGGCCACGATGATCGCCTCGGTCTCGTTGACTTGCTCATTTGCATGGCTCACTTGCGCGAAGATAAAACTCAAGACGACACAAAGGCCGATGCATGGATAGATCCATCGAAAAAACA
>JAIORJ010000165.1 GCA_021108185.1 Methanococcoides sp.
TCTCCACTGATATTGGAGGTTTTGCAAATTCAAGGTCCTTCTCGGTCATTTCTATGGATGCCTCGAATGTGGCACCATTTTGTTCATTTGTCATGGCATCCTTTAAGTTATTCTTCTACGAGGTCACTGTGTGGATTCAGGTCACAGCCTGTGCATGGAAGGCACATTGTTTTGAAAGTGTCAGCACGGAGTCCGTATTCATCCAGTACTTTCCGAAGCATCTTTGTAAGCTTGAGCAACCGTTCCTTTGAAGGTCTTTCAATGAACACTTCTCCTTCGCGCAATGGATGTTTGCTCGCAGGTCTCAATATGGGCACAACTCCGATTGCAGCCAGCTCCCGTATTCCTCTTTCAACACTTTCATCGGTTTCCCCAAGACCGATTAGAAAATTCGCACAGACCTTGTTCTTGCCGAACACTTCCACAGCTTCCCTTAGTGCATCCAGTATCGGCTCAAGGTCCTGGTCCCCACAGACCTCCCTATAGATCGGTCTGTCCATTGTTTCGACATTATATTTTATTTCTTCCACGCCAGCAGCTTTCAATCTTTTGTTGGAATCCGGGGTCGCATAGATGGCAACACCTATGGGCACATTATACTTCTTCACAACATCAACGACTTCCATTGCTCTTTCGAGTTCCTTTTCCGCTGATTCTTCCACACCGGATGTTATCGAAATAGCCTTCATCTTTCCGCTGGCATTTGCTTTCCCGATAAGCTCTGTCATCTCTTCTATTGTCTTCACTTTCCCGTTAAGCTTAGGGACTGGACAGAACTTGCAATCGTAGATGCACTTCTCTGTCATGTTGATATATGCCTGATCCGGGCAGTGCATGAGCTCTTCTTCTATCTGGCCTCTTGCAAGCTCTTTTCCATCTTTCAATATGACTATCTCATTTCCTTCTTCAACTGCTTTGAGTGGTGACTCCTTGTTCAAAGCAAGTCTGACCCTCTGGTCGCCTGAACGGAAGAAAAAAGCGGTCTTCCCTGCTCCGGGACCGGCAGTAGGTACTGTTATCTTACCCAGAAGGGATTGTTCTATGTCAAGGCTTCCAATAGCAAGGAGTTCAGCTTTTATTTCAGTTTTCATCGTTGATCGCCATGTTCTTTTGTTTTTATGCTTCGCTGGCTATTGCCACCGAGATATATCAGTTTTTCGAAAGTTATCATCAATTGAAGCATTTCACTTTTTGTAGATGTTATATATACTTATTATGAATACGGCAATTCCTACCGCCCAGAAAAGCCCTTTGA
>JAIORJ010000089.1 GCA_021108185.1 Methanococcoides sp.
GGATATATGAAGAATTCTGAATGGCCCGCGGTTTCGGGTGGTCTGGAACGTTACAATTTCCCATATCAGCTTGAAATGGAACAGGACGTCACGATGCAAGGTGGCGGCCTCAAGCAAGACGAGAAGGAGCTGCTGAACAGATACCTCAAAGACGTCATAGCAGCGACTTATCGAATTGATATTCAAGGGATCTACTCAATGTCCGGTGCAGGCCACAAGTCGATCTATTTTCCCATTGAACAGCACTATACTCCGCTTAAGACCATGAGTAATCTCTCGCGCCTTGAAGAAGCGGTTGGCATGATCAGAGAGGATATGCGCTCAGCCGAGCGTGTACTCTTGACTGATTTGCTTTCCTCTTGCAAGCGTCTGTTGATTATAGGCGAGCCGGGCGGAGGAAAAACCACCTTTTTGAGGCTTATTGCCTGTGTCCTGGCAAAGGACGCGCTCGAACAGGGCGAACCTGTTAGAAAACTCCATCTCGGCCTTTCATTGGATGGGCCCGTGCCAATACCGATCCTTATCAGGCTTTCTGCCCTGGCCGGAACCTTGAAAAAAGGGTGTCCCGCGGTCAACGGCGCCGGGGCGTGGCGTGTGCTTTTGCAGACCATGGAAGAGTTGTTTGGCAAAGAAAACAGCGCTCTGCTGCAAATACTACTCGATAACGGGAATTGTGCAGTTCTCCTTGACGGACTGGATGAGGAGCCTGATCAAAATATCAGAAAACAGATGGTGGATGTGACCAATGCCGTTCTTCATCATTGGGAGGATAATCTCTTTGTGCTCAGTTCCAGGCCGTTTGGTTACCATGCTGTTGCGGCTTTGGAGAAAATGGCGACCGCCCATATCGACTCCTTTAAGAGGGAAGAAATCCTGGAATTTTTAAACCGCTGGGCAAATGCCCTGTTCCCTGATGAAGAGAAGAGGAATCGTGAGGCATATCTTCCGGAATTGGAATCCGCGGTCCTGAATATGCCCAGGATTCGCCGGATGGCCAAAAATCCCGTGATGCTGACCTGCCTGTGCGTGGTTCACTGGAATGAGAGAAAGTTGCCTGAGGGTAAAGCCGATCTTTTGGCTGCGGTTTTGAGGTGGCTTCTCAATGCAAAAGAAGAGAAACGCAGACAGAGAGGCTATTCCAGTACATTTGCCGAGGAGTGCTTCAAGGCGCTTGCATGGGCTATGACCAGCCACAAAGATGGTAAACAGGTCAGGGCTGATCTCACGTGGGCTGCGGAACAGCTTGCTGT
>JAIORJ010000150.1 GCA_021108185.1 Methanococcoides sp.
CATTGGAAGCAACACAAATGCATCCGGATCCATAATCGACAACAATACCATTGTCGGACAAAATTGTAACCTTGAGAACGGAACTGTTATCGGACCACGTGTTATCATACGTGACGACGCGACAATCCACTCTGATGTGAAGATATGGCCTGAAGTGACCATCAAAGCAGGTTCAAGGATCAAGGAGACCATAATAAATCCAGAATTCGACTAAAACTCCGAAGTTACCAAAACCATGAATAGGATCTTCAAGTGGCTATCTGTTTCGCTTGTTATCAGCTTTATATCGATAGTACTTCTGCTGGTATTCACAGTAGATACCACGACCATTGATGCGATCCTGAACATTAAGAAAGAGGCTATTGTTGCTGCAATAGCCCTTCAGTTGTTCTCATACGTGGTATGGGGATTACGAACGAAATTCATGTGCCAGTCGCTGGGACATGACATAAAGGCCTTGAAAACGATCGAGATATCAATATCCAGCCTTCTTGTCGCAGCTGTTACACCCTCTTCTGCCGGTGGAGAAGCATTGAGGATACACCTGCTTTCCAAAAATGCGATCCCCATAGGAAAGGCTACGGCTGTCGTAGTGGGGGAAAGGCTGACGGATGCATTTCTTATCCTTCTTATAGCACCATTTGCCCTTTACATTTTAAGAGGGTTTTTCCCCGAAGATAACTTCGATATGCTATTGGTAGCAGGTGAACTGTTCATTTTCGTAGTACTGGGAATGCTGACCTATGCAATATGGAAACCGAACAAGACAAGGTCCACAATTCACTTTTTTGTAAACAGGACAAAACGCTTCCATGGCAGGAAGACAGATGAAGCTCTTGCAAATGTTCTGAGAAAGATCGACATAGAGATGGACCATTTCCAATATAGTATAAGGTATTTCACCAAAGAGGGAAGGAAAGGACTCTATTATGGAACTATCTGTACCATCGTTTACAGAGGAACACTTTACTCCATACTGCCGGTGATACTTGCAGGACTCGGACAGCCCCCGGAGATCTTACTGTCGTTCATGGTACAGATACTTCTTACATGCCTTATGATAATACCTGCAACCCCCGGAGCAAGCGGTGTTGCTGAATTTGGTGCCAGCTCGCTCTTTTCCGTTGTTATCGCGACCCCTTCACTGATAGGGATAACAGTGCTCACATGGAGAGCCCTCACATATTATATGAATATCATTGTTGGAGGGTTTATCAGCATCAAGGTACTCAAAGATGCAGATATCAT
>JAIORJ010000129.1 GCA_021108185.1 Methanococcoides sp.
AAGAAGAATTGTCTGAAGAGCTGCTTGCATGGCTGCAAGAACTAAAGGCACAGGCTTGATTTGAAAGAGATCGAATCCCATCTAATCTCCATGATTTGGTCGTTAAAGCCTATGTTCATTAACATATACCCTAAATGTTCGTAATTTTCTATGGAATCCAGGGCTGTTTCAATGGCAAGGACACGATCGTCAAGATCTACTCGGCTTGCTTTTATATTAAAAGGATGCATGTCTTTATATCTCAATTACAATTTCAATAGTGTTTCTAGATAAATCGAGTTTCTCTGCAATTGCCCTTGTTCCCATTTTAGGATTTCGCTTCTTTAAGTTCCTTATTGTTATCCAATCTTCCACTGAGATCACCCCAAAACCTCCTGCAATAATGCAGGAGTATTTTAGTAATAGGGTGGGTCAATTTTCAATGGGAAAAGTTGGTCAATTTTAGGTGGGAATTTTTAAAGGGGTATTTTGAGACGCAAGGTACTAACATGTACTCTGAAACTCAGGTAATAAAGAAGATAAGGAAGGTTGCAGGTAAATGAGACTTTTGGATTTCTAATAAAAACTGAGTTGTAAAGCGACGGCACGTCATGCTTCGCAGCTCTGCTGCGGTTGGGTGTGCCGTCGCAACGTTTTACTCATCGGTAAGTCCGTGACGACATCCCCCCTACCTTCCATTCTAAGTCCCAGCTGCCCCATTACCCCCCTCACCAAAAGCCCTTGAAAACACCTTTGAGAAATAAAAAATCCCGAACTCCATAGGCTCGCCCGACTTCCGCATCAACTCCAGCCCATGCTTTGAGGATGAGATACAGGACGGGCAGTTGAGTCAGCGCTTGTACGCAGCCTCTTCCTTTGCCATTTCGATGCTGTGTGTGGAATGATTGTCAGGGAGATGGGAGTAAGCTGCATATACACCTGCATTTTTGGGAGTTATTTTTAGAAATATTTTTATGAGATTGCGTTTATTGTACTTTAGAGTGTGTGCTTATGAACTGTATTCGGGACATTGACGGACGAAATGGAAAATCGGGAGGCAGAGTATTATTTACTGGCCTCGGTACTTAATTCCGGGGTATGTGACTGCGGGATGGGGGATTCATACTCTGAAAAGGAAACGAATACGAAAAATCATTAATTATCAAATTAAGTGCACATATTAATAAGTATACATTTATTTATGGTGCAGATAAAAAGGAATAGATATGAAAATTATTTCACTTTTCAATAATAAAGGTGGTGTAGGA
>JAIORJ010000164.1 GCA_021108185.1 Methanococcoides sp.
GCAATAATGCACGAAAACAAATCGGGCTTTTAGGCCCTCTAAATCAAAGTTGGGCAATAATAATCTATTTATAAGTAAGGGTCCGCTATGAATATTGCTATTGTTACTACAGAACCTGTTGCCGATTACGGAGGTCTTGGGCGACATACCTCTGAATTGTCAAAAGAACTAATAAGTAAAAATCATAATATAACGTTTATAAATATTGGTAAAAGACATAATGGTAAACAATTCATAAATAATTTTACGATTGATAGAGTTATAAACAATTTGATGCCGATACCAAATGATTTCAATAAGTATGATGTTATATTAGCTCAAGGTCATTGGGCAGGGTTATATTTATATCGGCTGAAAAGAAAATTTAAAATAAAAGTGATTTTAACATTGCATAGCTTTGAAGCTGATCGGCCCCAAAGGAAAAAGGCTTTAGGATGTTTTTCATATCTATTAAGCAAATTTTTAGAAACGCAATCTATCAATGTTTCAGATCATATTTTAGTCGTATCTGAATACATGAAGGAACGTCTACTTCATTATTATCCCGAAAAGTATCCTAAAACGACAGTTATTTATAATGGTGTTGATAAGCATTTTACAAATTGTACTTTCCAAAGAAAACAATCGAAAAAAATAGTTAAAATTGCATCATTAGGTCGGCTTGAGCCTGAGAAAGGGTTGGATCAACTCATAAATGAGCTTGAATATATAGCAAAACAAGGAATTTTTTTTCAATGTACGTTTGTAGGTAAAAATCGAAAAGAATATAACTATTATATCAATAAAGTGTACAATGAAATTAAAAAAAGTAAATTATTAAATAAAAGGATATCATTCCATCCATTCATAACTAACCGCAAACAATTAGTTGATTTTATGAGTCAGCAAGACATTATTATTATGCCTTCTGTTTATGAACCATTTGGCTTAGTTGCCTTGGAAGCTATGGCGGTTGGTATTCCTATAATAGCAAGAAAAGTAGGTGGATTAGTTGAATTTATCAATAACTCTGTGAATGGATTTATATATGAAACCAAAGAGGAGTTATTTGAATACATTAATCAGTGCATTGAAAATGAAGAGTTTAAACAATCTATTATTAGTAATGCAAAGGAGACAGCAATTTATTATAGCTGGAAAAGGGTTTCATTAATAGTTGATTCAATATTAAGGACAACCGCTTATGCTTAATTTCAGAGATCACGGTAAATAGACGAATTTCTCATGTCAAATTGTGCATCGCGGA
>JAIORJ010000143.1 GCA_021108185.1 Methanococcoides sp.
TCCGGGCGGCTGGTCGGAAAAATGTGAAGGGCCTTGTATGCCTCTGCAACAGGTATTGCGGCGTCGCAGTGGACTGTAATAACGCCGTCTAAGAAAAGTGCCGTACAACCAAGCATTTTTATGACAGCTTTTACATGAACTTCTCTGCCTCCGATTACACATTCATCCTGTGTGTTAATAATTAAAAGACGCGTTGTCGGCCAGTTTCCAATAAACTTTGAAACGGTATCAGCAGAGCGGTTAATCACCGCAGCACACCAGTTAACATCTTCGTCAGGCGGCAGGGACCAAGCTTTTCGGGCAGCATTACACGGGCCTGCGAGTGAGGTTGAAAAAAGGTCTGTTTTATGCATACGTTTCAGCATTTGTCCGCGATCAGGCCATGCGCCCATTGCAAAGAGTCCTGCCGATTCACCAAGACTGTATCCAATAACAGCAGTTGGTTTCAGCTCAAAGTATTTCATGAGGCCGGAAACAACACCGCTGTGTGCAACCTGGCCAAAAATCATATTAAGCGGGTCGGATATGATTTTATCCCTGGCATCTTTCTCCCATCCCGGCGACCATGAGGTTCTTTGCGGGACAAAGCAACCTGGAAGGAGCTGGGTTTTTAACTGAAGGGTCTTTGCATCCATTCTCCGGAGGATATCAGGCCACTGCACACCGACACCTCTGCCCATTGAGATATAATGGTTTCCGGAACCTGGAAAGACAAATGCTGTTTTACCTGAAAGACCAAGGTGGTTTAAAGAGTAATTAATACCACCTGATCCGTTTGCTCTTTGAGGTGTATCGGATAATACTGCATCTTTTGCATTGGAAATTAAATTTTCAAGCTGGGGAATATCACCTGATGTAATTGAAACAGCATACTTTTTATCAGGATGTAGTTTGTTTTCAAGATACCAGCTGCGGGCAAGAGCCTCAATATTTTCGTATGCGGCCAAAGACTTTCTTTTTATATGAAGTAAAAGAGAGTCAATGCCCTTTATTAAAGAATCTTTGCTGTCTCCTTCAACTACAAACAGGCCGTAAGGACTATTTCCCAAGGGTCTTTTTCTTTCCTTTGAAACCTGTTTTTGTATCTGACCGGAAAGGTTATCAATCGATGAATAATCAAAGCCTTCAAGGACAACATGCATGCATGTACCGTCGGTGGTCATGGATGCGACACATGCCCTGCGGGGACCGTCCTGTCTGTCTCTAAGCCAGAACTGTGGACAGACAGG
>JAIORJ010000067.1 GCA_021108185.1 Methanococcoides sp.
TCAAAAAATATCCGGGGCTGCTTGTTCATCCATCAAGGGATCATTATTTTGTACGAGTGCCTGATAAGCCGGGCGAGAACATAATATGGAAAGATGCGTGGTTGGAACCTTCGCCTCTGAAAATGGAAGATATTCCGGTGATTCCTGTTGAAGAAACTACTTTAAGGAGGCTGAAAAAAGCAGGGTTGCAGCGTAGAGGAATCTGGGAGATCGATTTTTTCTTTGTACAATCGGCTGTACGGGAAAAGGGAGAAAGACCGTATTTTCCTTACATGAGTCTGCTGGTAGACCACAATTCTACCTTTATTCTTAACTTCCAGTTAGAAAAGGAGGCTGATTGTAAATCAACATTCCCTGTGAAGTTCGCTGATTTTATCGAGCATGCAAAAGTCATGCCAGATGAACTGCTTGTTAAACGCTATGATGTATATAGAATCATGGAGCCTTTATCTGCTGAATTGGGAATTGAAATAAACATGGTCGAAAGCCTTCCTGCATTGGAGTATGCCCAGAAAAGCATGAAGGACTTCTTTTAAATGCTGTAGATGAACAAGAGATGTCAAGAAAAAGTAACATTTTACCCTTCCTCCCCGGCCCGGATGTTCCCGATCGCTTCCCTGGTCCATGTATCAAGTTCTATATTATGACTGGCAGCTAATTCCCTCAGTTCCCTTGCTGCTATTTCCAGATCTTCTTCATCGGCCTGGTCCCCCATCTGAAGCACATGCTCATATGAGGCAACAGATCCATTGGAACTTGATCCCCCAACTCTTCCAGCTTACTCAATAACTCTTGTATAGAAAGGTGGGAAAACACTTTTTGTACCTCTAAATTTGATGTGTATCCTGTAAGTGGATATCATGACAATAAGTTGGCACAGGGCTTCAATGTGGGGCGACTATATAGGTGCGCTGTAAGCCTTACCCACTTGGCTTACCATTTCCTCCGAAGTCACCTGTGCCAGATGATAATTGCAATCCAAACTACTTTAATCTGATGGGTTCTTAATGTATCGGAAAGTACTTTCCCACAGGATTAGAAAATATAAACTATATGGGTATTTTATTGAAAAGTAAAAGAAAGGAAATTTCTCATTCTCCTGGATAATCAGGTTGCATGGAGATATATAGTCAAGAACCAAACAATTCAAACTATCTTTGCGGACTTCGCGCTCTTTGCGGTGACCAGGATCATACACCGCAAAGAACGCCAAGAGCGCAAAGTGTT
>JAIORJ010000107.1 GCA_021108185.1 Methanococcoides sp.
CTAGTGTCATGTCAACTTGATTATGTCTGTTTTATTTTGTATATTGCAGGCAAAAACTATGGTTCGATACAAGGTTACACTTACAGAAGAAGAGCGTGAGCAACTGCAATCCATTATGTACAAAGGGAAGCACACGTCTCAGCAATTTCGGAATGCATGCATTTTACTCAATTCTGATGAAAGCCCTAAGAGTAAAAAAAAATCAAATGAACAAATTGCTCAAGTATTGCATATCAACCCAAAGACCGTGGAACGGGTAAAGCAACGTTTTGTTGAGGAAGGCTTCGATCAATGTATGGACCGTAAACCTTATCCTAAGAAAGGACCGCTTAAAACAGACGGTGATTTTGAGGCACATTTAATTGCTCTGAGTTGCAGCGAAGCCCCGGAAGGATATGCACGATGGTCATTACGGTTGCTTGCAGATAAAATGGTTGAGCTAAAATATGCTGACAATATTTCACATGAAACAGTTCGCCAGGTGCTAAAAAAAACGAAATCAAACCGTGGAGAGTCAAAGGTTGGGTAATCCCCCCACTAGAAAATAGTGACTTTGTGGCACATATGGAATCTGTTTTAGATGTATATAAAACCCCTTACGATAGGAGATTCCCGGTTATATGTATGGATGAATCACCCAAGCAACTGATCAAACAAACACGCATTCCCATTGCCAGGAAGCCGGGTCAGGATGCAAGAGAAGATTATGAATATGCAAGAAACGGAGTGGCAAATATTTTCATAGCCAATGAACCCTTAAAGGGCAGACGCTATACAAAAATTAAATCACGCAAAACAAAGAAAGATTGGGCATATTTTATAAAACATATTGCAGACAGGCTTTACCCAAAAGCAGAAAAAATCAGGTTGTTAATGGATAATTTGAATACACATACGCCATCAGCGCTGTATGAAACCTTCCCGCCTCAGGAAGCAAAACGAATTTGGGATCGATTTGAGTTTATTTATACACCAAAGCATGGTAGCTGGCTGAATATGGCAGAAATAGAATTAAATGTTCTAATGGGGCAATGTCTGAACAGAAGGATTGATAATATGGCTACCATCAGGAAAGAAGTAAAAGCCTGGGAACGACACAGAAATAATAAGAAAGCTAAAATTAATTGGCAATTTAAAACTGATGACGCTCGGATTAAGCTAAAACGGCTCTATCCGACAATATTGCATTGACATGACACTAGC
>JAIORJ010000101.1 GCA_021108185.1 Methanococcoides sp.
CAAATTAAAACTATTGAAAAATAAGTAATCAACATATCAAGGAACGTCCCGCAAGCTGTTTCTGCCAAACCGGGCTTTCCAATATTCTTACACTGCGGGACAATGGATAAAACTCTATAAGTTATACTCTGAAGCCCCAAGGATTTATTTAGATCGTATGGTAGTTGAAAGTAAAAATCAGTTAGAAGTCATTATGTCACTGGGTAAAGTATTGATGGATGACGAAATCACTAAAATCCTCAATGAACTGCAAAATATACAGCCGACTATTTATGATTTCATATATGGTGATCCATCGGATGCAATTGATCGATTAAATAGAGATATGGCTTACTTGTATCTGGATTTATCTTTTGATGTAGTTTGGTTTTTCCATAATAAATTTGGAAAATTGCCAGTATTGACAAACCATGAAAAATGGACAATTGAAAAAATAGCACTTATTGATGCAGAGCTAAAATCACTAACTAACGAAATAAAAATGGATGACAAGTTCAGGATTAATCTTCAAGAACGTTTTGTGAAAAGAAGTTTAGAGTCATCTATTCAGCTTCAATTACTTCAGTATATAGAAGAACAGGTCGAACACTATGCTTCTTTTAATAAAAAACGTGAAAAAGCAGTTCAATTAACCATGAATCTTCTCTTTGTACTCGTCAGGTTATTCGGTGATTTATACTCTGTTAAACAACAAAAAGTATAACATGTACATCCACCCGGCCAACGAAGCGTCACGCCTTTTGCAAAAAAATGAAAATTAATGGCGAAGAAAAAGAAAATTTCTGTAAAGGATCAAATATGGATAGATGCCAGGAAACGGTTTCGGCTTTCTGATGTCCATATTCAAATGGCTCGTGAACTTGGCTTGAATCCAAAGAAATTTGGGAAATTAGCAAACCATAAACAAGAGCCATGGAAATTGCCTTTACCAGATTTTATAGAGGAACTCTATTTTAAGCGTTTTAAAAAAGACCGTCCAGAGGTCGTGAAATCAATTGAGCGGATTGTTAAGGAACGTAACCGGAAGCGTGAAGATCGGAAAATACCCAAAGCGGAAAGTAAATCTTTGAATCAACCTAATATGGATGAAATTCCATTTTAGAATGAATTTAAGAATAAATAAAGGCAGAGTATATCGGGATAGGGACGTTATGTTGCCAGTTTAGTTATGTTGTGAGTTTTGGATATACTTCCCTTT
>JAIORJ010000152.1 GCA_021108185.1 Methanococcoides sp.
GGAGTCCGTGTGTCATCAGGATTTTCACGAACCATCGCAATATGTTCTCGTTCCCGGACAAGGCGAAATCCCAGAAGTTCTAATGCCTTAACGACTCTCCTTTTTGGAGCATCAACCGGAAACTTTGTCATTAGATGGCTACTCCCGCTTCGGCTACAAAGGCTTCCAGTATAGGTGATTCAACCTCAAGAACCTCTTGACCAAAAGTTTCGATATGGAAGTGAATAGCTGATTTTACATCAGCTAATGCCTCCTCATAAGTGTCGCCTTCACCGACAATTATACCTTTGAAGCCTAGCGGATAAGCCACATAGCCATCAGGATGTTTCTCAACTATGACTTTGAATTGTTTCATCATATTATTCTCCTTAGTCGATGGTATTGCCCCTAAATTCTCAGAAATCATTTTTTTAAACCTTACACTCTAATAAATATCATGTATAATTTCCCAAAACTCAAATACATATGTGATATTTCGTATATATCAACGATTCAGAGATATATTTACATTACGCCTACTCACCCCCATAAGATCCTCTCTACTACACTACCAATCCTCTGAATCAATCCTTGTGATCTGACGAGAGTCAGTGGTATACACCGGACAAATGTCCCGGCCTGTATATAACGATTTCAAGGAATATTTCCTTTCCCACATTCTACAATACATAACATGAGCAATTAACTTTTCGAATGTACAGCCCTCCAACTGCAAAAACCACCTTGATATCCCTTAAAAGCTAGCTCCTACCAGCACAAATAGCCAGACAAACGGCACCGCGCATGATAAATACACTAATACCAGGCTGTCAAAAACTTTCATATACATTATTTAGATAACATCTAACTCATCAAGTATCCACTTCAAAAAGCATGGTATTTTGACCGGATTAACAGGATTTACAGGATGTTGACGTTGCGGTATATCCTGTATATCCTGTATATCCTGTCTAATAATTTTTAAATTACCCTTAGATTTGAAGTGGATACCTCATCCACAAGCTTACGATAATATCTCTCCTTTTCACTGAATATGCAGCCGCAATACGGCTGGCGGTACAGTCCCAGATCGCGACATAACTGGAAGGTCTCCCTGTATCCTTTACGGAAATCCTGGTAATAGAACTCCACGCCATATTCAGATGCAAGACCGCTGGCAATGTCCCTTATCATCTCATGTTTCTGGTA
>JAIORJ010000029.1 GCA_021108185.1 Methanococcoides sp.
ATGACGGCTCTCCCTCCAATGGTACTGTACCCAATCCCTTTGGCACGAGAAATTATTTCATAGATGTTGTGTTCTAAATACTTTCGACTTTCATAGAAGAGGTTGTGCTGTGTCTAATTATAAATTCAACAAGGAAGCCTTCGACGTGCTTTTACAATGCTCAAAACGCCAAGATTTTTCAGAGTGGGACAGTTGGCGAGAAAAATTTACAGGCGATATATTCTTGGAGGGCGCTCAACTGGCAGGAGCTTATCTTAAACGTGTAAATTTAAACCAGGTTCATCTCAGTCATGCATGCCTGGAAGGGGCTGATTTTCAGGAAGCAAATCTGCAAAGGACATGGCTTTGTGATGCAAACTTAAAAAGATGTCATTTATATCGTGCAAACTTAAAAGATGCCAGTATTCAAGGTGCACGACTGCAAGGCGCTAATATGATCGAAGCATGCCTTCTCGGCGCTAACGTCAGATATGCCTTTTTGAAAGCCGCAAACCTGCACCATGCATTTCTTCAAGGAGCGGATTTTTCCTATGCTATTGTTGACGGTGAAACACTGCTGGATACCGATAAAATAGATCAAAACACCAATTTTGCAAGCGTTGGCCTTACTTCTGCTCGATTGAAGCCAGGACTGGCAGATTCTCTGTCATATAACATTAGAAAAAAACGATGGGCAGAGTGGTACGATCAAGGCAATATATTTCTTCGTCTGATTAAAAAGTCTTTGATTCAACCTTTCTGGTTGATTTCTGATTATGGCAGATCAGCCAGTCGTATCATTTTGATTTTCATATCTTTGGTACTTGTCTTTGCATTGATTTACTGGATGAATCCGGAAATGATTCATAATCTTGAATCCAATAAAAGTTTTTACAAGCTATACAGAACACTATATTTTTCAACAGTTACAATGATCACTCTTGGTTTTGGCAACATGAACGCTCATCCCGATAGTTTCTGGGGCAATACCATGGTCGGTTTTCAAATCATATCGGGATATGTAATTCTTGCGGCCCTTGTGACAAGAATTTCGATGCTTTTCAATTCCGGTGGGCCAGCCCTTGCTTTAAGAAAAACAAGGAAAAAATTCTCATAAGTACGCCAAGAAAGATTGCGTGAGCACGTAGATTCCAACAAATGGAATGCCGGATGTGCTGTCGGAATACTCAACGCTCCTGACCCCTCTT
>JAIORJ010000187.1 GCA_021108185.1 Methanococcoides sp.
CGAACCGCGCAGTTAAAATTCGGGTTAGGCAACATTTGGTTTTTTCCTTATTTTTTAACCTGATTAATTAGCCCATCAAGCTCTTTTATGTCAATAGCATTTCAAGATGTACGGGTTTCATAGCAAATGAATTGTCCGGTTTGTAATTGTTTATAGGAAAGCCAAAATACCTTGTCCGGCTGCATTAATCAACAATTTGTCATGGTCCGGCCCGCTCCTGCACCCTTTCCTCCTCGCATTTTTACCTCAAAAACATATAACTTGTTTGATTACTGTGTAACGCTATTCAAAGTAACACAACTATATTCTTGGACCAGATAGGGCATTTTAGAAACGACAACCGAAAATTGACCACACCCTGAGTTTTAGTTGAAATTAGTGATGTGATAGAGGCCACCCGCTCTATTATGCCGCCATCCTGCTTCTTGCTAACGAGCTATCTCATTATTTTTTCTAATCTTTTTTGCTGTTGTTAAAATTTAGGGTACTTTTGTCTAATTTTCTATATTAGACAACCCTGATGTTGATTCTCCGATGCTTTTTTCTATGTCCTATAGATTTGCATATGGCTTTGCCTAAAAGAAGATATTAAGCTCTTTTTCCTTTCTCGCTATTTTGCGCCTGGCCTTTTTAAAATCCAAACTTTTGCCGAGGTAGAGACTCTCAGTCCTACCATTTATTGTTTTGTACATTCTATAATATCTATCTAAGCTTAGTCTGACGGTCCAACCATCTATATTAAGGCAGGAATGTTTATCAATTTTACGACTGATAGAGACTATTCGCCGGACAACACTATCAATGATCACAGGATCATCTATAGCCACCATAAGTTCGCTTATACTGATAGATATTCCTATGCTTTTCTCCACTTTTTCCTTGAACATTTCAAATCCACTAATCTCCATCTGTTTATCCTCCAGGTTCTATTAAATCCTTTTATGTTAAGGGTAGAATCAGAGGTTCATCACGCAATTCCAATAAGTTACGAAGTACAAACTCGGCTGATGACTTAAATCGTAACACTTTTCGCCATTCAAGCGAAACCAAAGAACAAAGCCCGCTTTGGTAAAATGTCATGGCGTCTAAGTCCTCTGATGAACTCTTAGTGCTACATTTTTTGCTGTGACAAGATCGGCCAGGATTTCAGAAGCAACATGATTATTCAC
>JAIORJ010000031.1 GCA_021108185.1 Methanococcoides sp.
AATGCGCTAATTCATCGGGATTATTCAGGGACTTCACAAATCCAGATACGGGTCTATCCTGATAAATTAATGATAATGAACGAAGGGAAACTTCCGCCTGAAGTTCCTGCGGAAAAATTAAAAACCGATCATTTATCCATGCCCAGAAACAAGCTCCTTGCTAAAATTTTCTATTGTGCCGGATTTATTGAATCATGGGGGCATGGGACAATAAAAATTGTAGAAAATTGCATAGAACAGGGTTTGCCGGAACCGGATTTTTTTGAAGAACATGGCGTTATGACCGTTACTTTCTATAAAGATAAATTGAATAAGGAAAATCTAAAGAAGTTAGGTTTGAATGAAAGGCAGATTAAAGCTGTAAAGCATATCAAAGAAAATGGAAATGGGGTCGTACCTTGATTTAAATATTAAGGTTCCTATTATTTTCCGTCCTTCTCTATTTTTTAACTCACTTACATGCAACTGAGCTGCCATTGAAATGGAAAAAACCTCAAACCATCTTCGTGAATTCCATGAGTGACATTTTCCACGAATTAGTTCAGAAAGCATTTATCCTTAAATTGTTTGATGTAATGAATAAAGCAGACTGGCACTTATACCAAATATTAACCAAACGATCCGAGAGAATGCTTGAGCTGAATTCGGAAATCCCATGGGCAAAACATATCTGGATGGGAGTAACTGTTGAAAATGCAGATTATAAATTCAGAATAGACGATTTACGAAAAGCAAAAGCAAACGTAAAATTTTTATCATTTGAGCCATTAATCGGGAATATTGGAAAAGTTGATCTAAAAGGAATAGATTGGGTTATTGTTGGCGGAGAATCCGGCCCTGGCGCAAGACCAATGAAGGAAGAATGGGTGCTTGAAATAAAAAGACAATGCGTAAAATACAATGTTCCGTTCTTTTTTAAACAATGGGGCGGTGTGCATAAGAAGAAAAACGGCCGGACTCTTTTAAATAAAACATGGGATGAAATGCCTGTTTATGCGCTGGGAAGGGGAAGTAAGGAAGTAAGGGACGAGGAAGTAACGTACATTAGTGTCCCTTTCGGGGATGGTTGAAACCCCTCGCCTTTAGGCGAAGAAAAGGT
>JAIORJ010000068.1 GCA_021108185.1 Methanococcoides sp.
GTCCCCCGGGAGCGTACAAAGGCGTCTAACGTCGCTAAGACTTAACAACCGTTCCCTGATATTTCCACCATCTTTGAGGTTGAAGTTTCTGATGCTGCCAACCTTAGGAACGTGGACGAAATAACTTCCCCAACTATGCATCACAGCTTCAGGCCACCTTTGCCCGATCTCAAATCACAAAAATATCAAAATAGCCTGCTATTCCATCAACTTTTGTGATTTGAGATCGAACAAATTTGACCCAAATCTATGCGCCTACTTGGGGAAGTTATTTCGTCCACGTTCCTTATCACCTATCTCATCATTTTCAATGTGGCTATCTGTAAAAGCAGGATGCCAATCAGGCAAGGCATTAAAGTCTCGTATTTTTGCCCACACTTCATCAATGGGCGCATTAATAACAGAACTCCTAAAGATTTTAGCCATAGCATCCCTCCTTCTGTGTTATTTAAAAGGGTTGTAGCTCGTAGGTTGGGTTAAGCTTGCGAAACCCAACAAAATATGGTTGTTGCACCGATATTGTTCTCTCAATCATTCTTCAATTTCGTGCACTTGTTAATGTTGGGTTTCGTTTCTCAACCCAACCTTGGCTACGCAACCTGATTCACCTCAAAAGTGCCAAAGTCGAGCAATAAGGGTCAAAGGCAGACCTGACCCCATTTGTCTCCATTTGTCTGGAAAAAGATGAAATTGTCAGGTTACGCAAACTCTCCACAAAGATAATTATGATCGGGAGCTGTCCTCTTTTCAATTACAAAATACCCATCTTAAGTATGGAAAGAATATACTTTTGACACTTGATGAAAGTGAAGAAGAAATCGACTACAAAAACACAAAAGTATTTAAAAAGAATTTAATAAGATGGCTCCTTGAACTGTAGAATCGGTCATTCATTTTCCGGCAGATAATCGTAAAAATCATGAGCATGCTTTATGTCCTTCCAGCCGTAAGCTTTTAAAACCCTTTCGTCCATTTGTTTGTGGAGTTTGCGCAGGTACAGAATGTTATGGACAGCCTCATTGAAAGTACAAGTGCCCCAGTGTTTTCTATATGCTTCCAGAGTTTGACGGTTTCCTTATTGCTACCAGGTAGATAAACCAAAGCTTGATTTACGAACGTAACATAT
>JAIORJ010000056.1 GCA_021108185.1 Methanococcoides sp.
ATCTTGGTTTGATCGAGAAGGAGGCGGATCAATGAAAGGATATTTTTCTCAGTTACTGGAACAAACAGGTGTTACATTTGGCTCTTCAGAAAGTATAAGGCAGGATGATCAGTTTACAGGGAATCCTGAAAATCCTGCCCGGCTTCATTTTGAAGAAACTGAAGTAATTGAATCCCGACAGGATCAGGTGGGAGATAATACTTCAGAGAATCTTCCCCCGGATATTGAAGAGACAGAAATCATAGAACAGCATCATGATCAAAAGAGAGGGGGTCCTTCTGAGAATTTGGTGTCATATATCGAAAAATATGAAATAGTAGAATCCAGGCAAGATCCAATCAGAGATAGTTCACCTATTATTCGGAAGTCTGAACTGGAAAATAAAGAGCCTCGAAAAGAACCTGATGAAGAATTAATTAAATTTTCACACGTTAGTAATAAAAAACCGCCAGATAAAGTCCAGGATTTTCAAATTGAGAGTGTATCAAGCAGAGAAAATACGATGGATGCTGCTGTGAATGAATACAATCAAAAACCCATAAGGCACGCTCAACAACCTGATGATGAGCTCAATAAAATACTTATCAAGAACGAGTATTTAAAACAAGTCCGGAAGTGGGTTACAGGAAGTACTCCAGATACAGAAGAGATTGAATCTCTGGATGAAAATGTAATTCAGGGCAAAAAAGAAACTGAATCCCAATTCATCCATGTTATCTCTGAATCAAAGCAAAAAGAGGCACCTGATATCCAGGATTTTAATCTCTCTATCGGGACCATCAGCCTGACAATAGAAGAGCCTCAAAAAGAAATACAGAAAAAAGAACCGCCGCAACCTGCAAAAGTTGAGACACGTTCAAGCCGTGAAAGCAGCAGCTCAAGGTTGAGCAGACATTACATAAGGATAATGTGAGGATATCAAAAGATGGCACTTGCAGACACAGGAGAAGCAATAGGTGCAATTTCAGAATTGCTGCAGGATCAGCTGGGGATAAAGACGGGTACTTCAGTAGGCATAACTGTGGGACGACCGGAACTGCAGACCGGCAATACCGGGTCAATACTCAATCTATTTCTTTACGAGATACAGTTTGATGGAAGCCTGAAAAATTTATCTTTAG
>JAIORJ010000146.1 GCA_021108185.1 Methanococcoides sp.
TTTGCGTAAGGTTCAGCAACAACGGTCACATTGAAATCAGGCACCATCTGCAATGCGAACCCGCTGACCGTCATCACACCTTTAAAGAGCAAAGCAATATTTGGAGGGATACGGATCCTGAATTTTCGCAGCAGAGTCATCATTTCAGCGATCATTTCAGGAGTGTCAAGTTGTTTTAAGGACCTTCCATAATATTTGCTCAAGATGTAACCATATTCTATCTTAAATGAATGGATGTCCAATTCGTCCGGAACCATTCCAAAGTCCCTCATAACTTCAAGATATTGTGTAACATCCTCCCTCGTAATGGCAAGAAGAGCGTCTACAAGGAGGTTCTTCATCTCATTAGATATACTGCCCACCATTCCAAAATCAAGGAGACATATACGGCCATCTTCCAGTATAAGAACATTTCCAGAATGCATGTCCGCATGGAAGAAGCCATCCTCGAATATCTGTTTCATGAAAGCCTTGGTTCCGTTCTCCGCTATCTTGTAACGGTCCAGACCCATTTCTTCGAGGGTCTTGAAATTGTCACATTTGACACCATCGATATACTCCATTGTGAGCACACGACGAGTGCTGTATTCCCAATAGACATTTGGAATTACAATGTCAGGATCATTCTCAAAATTTCTGCGGAAACGTTCAATGTTCCGGGCTTCCTGTGTATAATCCATCTCAGCATGTATGGAGTGGTAGACCTCATCCACAACTTCCACAGGACTGTATAGTTTTGCTTCTTCCACATGTTCTTCTGCAAAACCCGCCATGCTGTAAAGGATGTCAAGGTCAGACCTTATGACCTTACGGATACCCGGTCTTTGGACCTTAACAACGACCTCCGTCCCATCAAGGAGTTTAGCACGGTGAACCTGACCGATGGAAGCCGCAGCAATAGAACTACTGTCAAATGAAAGAAAAATGTCCTCGATCTTTTTACCAAATTCCTCTTCGACTACCCTTTCGACCTCATCAAAACTAAAAGGCGGCACTTCGTTCTGGAGTTTAGCAAATTCCTCAGCATACTCTTTAGGAATAAGGTCCTGACGCATGCTCATGAGCTGACCGAATTTTACATAGGTAGGACCGAGTTCTTCCA
>JAIORJ010000136.1 GCA_021108185.1 Methanococcoides sp.
ACAGGCCCTCTTCCACCATACTTATAAAAGATCTTTCACCTGAAAGTGTTGGCCGCCTTTTGTCGTTTTATGAGGCAAAAACTGTTTTTGAAGCTTTTATATGGGGCACAAATCCATTTGACCAGTTTGGTGTGGAACTAGGCAAAACAATAGCTTCCGGCATCAGAAACGAAATAGCATTAAAAAATGAACAAAAAGATCACTCGTTTGAAAATATGGATAAGATTACAAAATTCTACCTTGATGCCCTGTTTTCAGGCAAGTTATAAGTTCAGACCGCGATCTCGAGCAGAATTTTATCATACTCTACTGACGGTGTACCCTTGGCTCTCTTATCCTTGTTCTTTTTCAATTCAACGAGACCCAGCCTTTCCAAGAAAGCTAAATCCTGAATAACATTCTTAAGGTCTCGATTCGTCAGCTTGGCCAGTTCATACATGGATTTCGGCCTCTTTTCTTTTATGGCGTGTAGCAACTCCAAGCGCTTGGGGGTGAGGGCTTTTCTCATAGTACTTAAGTTTTCAAAATAGAGGCCCTTCTTCGAGGAGATCTTCTCGCCGGCCATGATTTCTTTCATGGTATCATTAGCCTCTTCAAGAAACTCTTCTGTGGACTTGATAGTAATTCTTATATTTTTAACTTTCATGATTTTCCCCTCGTAAGCGCTTTATGTCCCTGTAGAAGTCTGCAAACAGTTGATCTACGTTCTTGAACTCATATGGTATTTCACTACTTCCAACGTGCTTGTGATCTCCTTTTCCTTCTGCGTTGTCGTACCCGACGACCCTCTTGCCGCCACGGATATAGGCCAAAGAATACTTGACACCATGTGGTTTATCATTTGATTTTGGAACTTGCCAGATCTTGATTTCAATAATATCACCAGCTTCAGTAAGTTCCTTTACATGATAAATCAATCTGGCTTTCATAGTAGGTATATTATACCCACTTTAAGCGGGTGTCAACTCAAAACAATAATGGAATTTAAGAGGGTGAGGCTATATTCTTGAGATGCAAAAAAACTTCGGGGCTTTTATCCCCAAAGAGAATCATGAAGACCGGACTTGCGCTCAATTACCCTGGATATCG
>JAIORJ010000174.1 GCA_021108185.1 Methanococcoides sp.
AGGGTGTCTGGAAGCGGTCTGGAAGACCATATCGGATGAAGCTTCCGCTATCATAATATCAGCCATTGCAGCCATTGGGAAGGTGTATGTGGCATTCTCGATAGGACCATAAAGTACAAAATCGCCACCTACCAATTGCTGCATCGTTACCGTTCCGATATCACACATACGATATACAAGAGGATCTAGCTTCTTCTTTTCCTTGAGCCACCTCCATGAGGAAGGAGCATTATGAATACCTGAACCTACCGGGAATCCCCATTTCTCCTTGGCTGCCATTGTCATACGAAGTGCAATGCCTGCACCATTGCCCATGGGAGTAATGCTCGGATCGATAAGGATATTACTGATACCACAGTCCTCTGCCACTTCGATCAATCCTTTGTCGAGCAGTTTACCGCCATCTTCAAGAAGGGACATCCTTCCCTCGAGGGAAGAATCCATTGCATTGAAGCCAAGAACAATGGAACTGTCAATGTCAGAAAGTCGGAGGGCTTCGCATTCAGCTTCTGTTATGCTCATATTGATGGAATTGTAGATGGTCTTGTCAGCAAGACCGATATCAGTAACATACCCAGCAGAAGCCATTCTGACCTCCGGTTGCGGAGAATCGATTATGAAAGGAGAATCAGTTACAGATGAAACAAAGTCAATATATTTCTGCATACTTCCGACAGTGTTGGCAAAGATATGCACTATCGAAGGATTACCGGTCTCATCAGACATCAGGTCCTGCACATTCACAAGGTCCTCAGCAGTGAACCGGTCAAATATTCCAACATCCGCATCCTCTACAATTTTATGCCCTTCGTAGAAGATAGTACCTGCAAGGACCGTCGGTAGCTCACCGGGTTGCCCACCCATCTTCACACCAGCAATATTCACTATATTCTGTTCCTTCTGGAAACAGAACATGCTACCACCCACCATATCCGTTGGAACTGTTTTCCTCTTCGTCACAACTTCCACAACAAAAGGATCTTCGCAATATGAACCGTCCTTTGAGCAGTATTCGTCAACGATATTGTATATTTCATCAATATCAGTAAGACCTATGCGGTCAATTATCG
>JAIORJ010000043.1 GCA_021108185.1 Methanococcoides sp.
TATCCACGCCTGGAACAGTTCGTCAGGATGAACGAGAAGTGTGTGCCATGCTCGCTTTGTGAAGCAACTTGTCCAGAAGATGCCATCGAGCTGGAATACACATTCCCGAAGAAAGAGGAGATCGCACCTCTGAAGGAAAATGCAGAAGGCGAGATAGAGATAGATACCGATAAATGTAATCTCTGCGGGATATGTGCTCGTTTCTGTGATGCGTTCCTGATGCTCGAGAAGGAGCCGACAGCAACCGACCCCATGCCTTTTGAGCAACTTATCATAGATGAGGATAGCTGTGACTACTGTACGCTCTGTCAGGATATCTGTCCCGAGGATGCTATCAAGGTCAAAGGGGAAAAACCATGCGAAGCCCCTGAAGTATCAGGAAAGGTCACGGTGGATGATGCTAAATGCACCCGTTGTGGATGGTGTGATGCGGTCTGCCCCTATGATGCAGTGGACATGCTCAAACCCTTCGAAGGCGAGCTCGTGCTTGTCGAGAACCACATCCAAAAATGCGATGCACAAGGATGTCATGCCTGCTTCAACATCTGCCCTTCCCATCTTTGGTATGTGCCTGATGACGGAAAGAACATTGCGGCTGTAGATGACCTGTGTACCTACTGTGGAGCATGCGTCAATGCATGTCCTGAAGATGTTATGAAGGTCTTCCGCACAAAAGTAAGCCATACCGAGATCCCTGAAAGTCCCTGGGCAAATGAATGGAAGGATGCAATAGGTTCCCTGCTGACAGAGGAAAGAAAACACCCTGACCTCTCAAGGACCATTGAGGTAGAGAATGAGCCCATGAAAGAGCATGTGGACATAGAGTTCCCCGAAGTAGATGAAAAGATGATGGAAGCAGTCTCGAAAAAACTGGAGCTTGCAAAGGATGCTCTTAATGACCCCAGGACCAGAAGGACACTTAACAAAGGGGAAGTTGATGACATTCACAAGGCTATGAAGAAAATGAAGGATAAAGGGAAACTCTAACCCTTACCGCCATCATCGAAACAATACTTTTATAATGCCTTACACGTTTTGTTGTCTAGATTATTACATCATTATTACG
>JAIORJ010000045.1 GCA_021108185.1 Methanococcoides sp.
ACCATTACCTGCCGATGATATATGCAATAGCTCTGCAGGAAAAAGATGAACCATTAAATTTCATTTATGAAGGATTTCAATATGGTTCGATCTCCATGAGATGTTTTCAGATCGGATGAAATAGCCGGTCTTGATGTTCATATTGGGTTCTTAAATGGGATGAATACAAGTTAGTGTAGTCATGCTTATGATCCTTTGAGCTTATTGAACAAGCAGGCCGTTAGTTCTTAAAAGTGGGGGGTCAAGAGAAATTCAATACTTTTTTAATATTGTCCTTTGAAATGAGGAATTATCCTGTGAACTCGTTCTTGATATTCCCTGTATTCATCACCAAACCGTGCCACCAGTCTTCTTTCCACATGCAGGGACCCCAGATACACGTATAGGGTGGAAAAAATGTATATGACGAGCAGATTGACGGTCATAAAAGGGGTCAGCCATATAATGATCAGTCCTGAGAGCAGGAAGGGATTCCTTATGAATCGGAAAATGCCCTAAATATTCAGGGAACCTGCTTCAGGAGTATTTGGTGCAGATAGCTGTGCACGTATCTTGAATCTGTGAGGCGCATCCAGCAGACCTCTGGCTCCGATGAGTGCACCGATCAACTGTCCACCTACCATAAACCAGCGCCAGGGAGATGGTATTATGTAGAGTATCGGTCCCGGATATTTGTAGATCAGATATACGAGTGGTAATACTGTTAGCACTGAGATCAGGCTGTATGCTAGCATATAATATTTTTCTGACCTGGAACCCATTACCCGCAAGATCATGCCTTTGAAAGGTAGGCTTGCAGTAAGGCTATGAATAGTTGCAAATGCCATCAGGCAAAGAACAAGGATGATCGTGGATGAAACCAATTCCAATACTCTCCATTTTCTAATTTTAACTGTATCTAATATTTGTGACTTTATGGGGCTGTCAGATCTTCAGTTGTCAACGAATTCTCTAAATGTTCCCTCAATAATATCTAAATATATTACTTTATACTCCTTGATAAATATTAGAAGTTCACGTAATATAAAGCAAACCACTAAAATCTCAAAGATAATTTTGTGAGT
>JAIORJ010000092.1 GCA_021108185.1 Methanococcoides sp.
CCTAAAACAGTAGCAGGGATGGCAAAAGGAATGAGCGTGGCAAATTCTGCAAGAGTTCTGGCCTGACCTGACATTTTCTCTATGAAATAGGAAATAAAAAAGGCCAGACATACCATGGAGAATCCACCGAAGAAAGCCAGCACTATGCTGTATCCAATTTGTGTTTTTGAAGTTTCCAGAACCTTTACATACGTTGATAGAGGTCCGGCCACATTTAAGAGAACACCTATTGGCGCAACTACTGAAAGAAAGAGAACTCCAAAGGCAAATATGCAAGCTAACCACTGTAGCCGCCCTAAGTGGTAGCGTTTCGTTTCTTCAAAACCGCTTGTAAGATTCACGTAAGACCGATCCTTCATATACCATTTTTGCAGTACAATCAGCAAGAAGGTTAGGGCGACTAACGGCAGAGACAATGCCATTGCGGCTTTTTCATTATAATAGGCGCTAAACTGGATAAAAACCTCTAATGGATAGACCCGAAGGCGAAGAATATCAGGCACCCCAAAATTTATTACAGAAAAAATAAACACAAAAAGAGCCCCACAAAGGATGTGTGGGGCAACCAGGGGTAACGTGATCCCTTTAATAGTCTTCCACGGACCGTGGTGGAGTAGGGAAGCCTCTTCCATGCGTCGGTCTATTGACCTGAGGCCGCTCGCGGTCAGCAGGGTAACAAACGGAAAGTAGGCCAATGTCATAACAAAGATTGCGCCGGGTAGTCCGTAGATATCAAAGGGAGTTTCTTTTAGCGAAAAGAGCTGGGCAATGCATTGGTTAATAAGACCATTTTTGCTTAACAGGTGAGTCCAGACAATAGCGTGCATGTAAGGAGGTATCAATATCGGAATGAAATAGACAACCCCGACTATCTTTCGTCCACAGAGATTGGTTTTCGCCGAAAGAAAGGCAAGAGGGACCCCAATAGCAAGGGAAAGGAGTGTAGCGCCAAAAGACAGCCCAAAGCTGTTTTTTATCAACCCGATTTGGCGCTTATCGAATAACAGCTCACGATAGCTGCTCAAAGAGAGTTGGCCGTCTGCCCAGAAAGAACCTAT
>JAIORJ010000184.1 GCA_021108185.1 Methanococcoides sp.
TCGTAAAAAGTCAAAAACGATTAACCAACTGAAATAATTTTATATTTAATTATTTTTTACTTGCATTCTCTTTATCGATTTGATAGGAATAGGCAATATTATCAATATGATAAAGGTATAAAACATGATTCGCATAAAAAATCACAAACAGCTCGAAATTTTCGATTCCTGGAGCTTTATGAGCCCCATGCGACGACGTATGCTTGATCAGTCATGGCCGGGGTTGTTTAAAAAAGAAATTCTTTGTGAGCTCCCTGTTAATAGGTTTAAGACCTTTTTTAATGAAAGTTTTGGACGTCCCACCAAAGAATTACATACGGCCCTTGGGATGTTGATTCTTCAGGAGACCTTTGACCTGACCGATAAAGAAACAAGCGACCAGTTGTCCTATAACATCCAATGGCATTACGCTCTCAATATTTCCGAAGAATCTGATTCAGCTAAGTACGTTTGCACTAAAACCCTTTGGAATATTCGCAACACTGTAATTGAAAACGATTTAGATTCCTTGCTGTTTGAATGTGCCACTAACAAATTGGCTGATATTTTCAAAGTCAATACTGACAAACAGCGGATCGATTCAGTGCATATTAAATCAAATATGCGTCGGTTGGGCAGAATCTGCATTTTTGCTAAAAGCATCCACAAGTTTCTGGTCAATTTTAAACGCGGCCACAAAGAGCTGTTTAACAGTGTTGAAGAAAGCATTCTTGACAAATATTTTTCCGAACAGGCTTTAGGGTGCTTTGCTATGGTTAAGCCTTCTGAGGCCAGAAAAACCCTTGTTTCAGTAGCTGATGATCTTTTTGACCTGATCGAGCGCTTCAAAGACTATTCTCAAGTAACATCCATGCACAGTTACAAATTGCTTGAAAGAGTCTTAAAAGAACAATGTAATCTGCATAGCTCCAATGATTCCAAACAGGTGGAAATCAAAAAACCAAAAGAGATTCCATCTGATTCGCTGCAAAATCCTTCAGACCCGGATGCAACTTACAGCGGCCATAAAGGCCAGGGTTATCAGGTACAGGTTATGGAGACATATACAG
>JAIORJ010000144.1 GCA_021108185.1 Methanococcoides sp.
GTCTGCTCATCAATTAATAAAACAGTTAGATGATAATATATGTGCTTGTTACGAGAAGAAATTTAAAATTCCTGAAAAAGGAGAGTTTACAACTACTCAAAAGAAATGCGTCGAATCTCTTGGAGAAACAGCTATCCTAAAAGCTCCCACAGGAACAGGAAAAACAGAGGCTTCTTTTTTATGGGCAAACGAAAATATTAAAAAAATCCCTTATTCTAGAATTTTTTATATTTTGCCTTACACCGCATCTATTAATGCAATGTTTGAAAGGCTCAATACTTCAGATTTTTCAAAAGATAAAGTTGATTTGCTTCACGGGAAAAGCACTTCCTATTATTTTGAATTGTTTACAAAAGATATTCCTGATGAAGATATTGAAGAGAATATAAAAGAAATAAACAAAAAAGTGAGGTTGCAAAGGCTAACCGCAAAGAGTTTCGTCAATCCTATAAAAATTGTTACCCCTCATCAAATAGTAAAAAATTTCTACGGATTGAAGCATTTTGAAGAATCTTTTATTCAATACACAAAGGGATTATTTATATTTGACGAAATACATTGTTATGACAAAGTCTTTTTAGCTGAACTAATTGTTGCTACAAAAAAAATAAAGGATGATTTTAATGGGAAATTCCTCTTTATGTCAGCTACTTTCCCAAGAATAATAGAAAATCTTTTGTCAAAATATCTTGAGATTAAGCATCCAACAATAGAATTTAATGATAGCGAATTGCATAAATATACAAAAACAAAACTTAATCTAATGGATGGATTAATTGACAATTTTTTGAATATTAAAAAAATACAGAACGATATTGATAATGGTAAAAGAATTTTAATTGTTTGCAATACAGTAAATAAGGCACAAGAAGTGTTTAAACAGATAGAATGTCCTAAAAAATTAATGCTTCATTCTGCCTTTAATGTGAATGATAGAAAAGGTATTGAACAAGAAATTATAGAAAGTGAAAAAAAAGACAATAATGAAAAAAATCAAGTTTTAATAGGGACCCAGGCAATAGAGGTCTCTTTGGATTTAGATTATGA
>JAIORJ010000048.1 GCA_021108185.1 Methanococcoides sp.
AAAAACCGGCGGACATAGAGGGAAGGCCAAAGGATGTGGATGATTCCGATGGGAGGTTTCTGGCTCTATACGACGGGTATTTGGATACAGAGATTTATAGCCGCGGGCGAGATGTTGCAGTGGCAGGGGAAATTACAGGGAAAAGGGTCCTGCCTCTTGGGGAAATAGATTATATATATCCTCTTATCTCTATCAAGGAGGTTCATCTCTTCAAGGTCAGAAAAGAAGAAGGATTCCGTTATTATCCCTATCCTTATTGGTGGTGGTATCATCCCCGGTGGTATCATCCGTAGGTGTAAGTTTGAAACACACAAAAGATTGTTGTGGTCGGTTTCTGTTTGCAGTAGCGCAAAAATGAAAAGGGGAGGTGAAAATAAATAAATAACCGGAAAAAGGAGATGGGAAGGCAGCAGGCACCGGTTAGGGTTTGCGGGATGCCTTCCCTATGAATCCCCTATAGGCAAGGAATACCTCTTTTTTTTTTATACTACTTAAGCTTTGCTTTATCAATCAAATTAAGAAGGGCTTAAAGCCCGAGGCCCATTTTTTTCAACATTCAAAGTCTGAACTTAGCGCTCCTTAGGTTGCTAAGCCTTTGAATTGTTAAGCTGCTCGACCTGTCAGCCTATAGGCTTATCAGCTTAGAAGCCATGAAGGGCTATCACATATAGGTAGTTTCTCAAAAAGTCGGAGTAATATTTCAGCCGAGGGATTTTTGAGAAGTTAGCGAAAAAATTTGGTAAGAAAGGATGTCTATTATGAAAAAGTTTAAAATGATGACTATTTTGCTGGCAACAGTACTGATCGTCGTTCCTCGACTCTGTCCAGCACAAGAGGAGGTTTTGAAAGTGGGGGAAATACAGGTTACCGCTCCCAGAGAAAAAGAAAGTATCGTAGTCGCCCCTTCCACCACTACCATAAACGTGGAAGATTATAAGATGCCGGGCACTCCGCAAAATGTAACAGATATTTTGAAGGATCGCGCAATCATTGATTTTCGTGGACAGAGCGATTTGGTGCCGTCTAATGATACAATCC
>JAIORJ010000095.1 GCA_021108185.1 Methanococcoides sp.
CTTGATGTCCGATAAAATAATTTTCTTCGGTCATATGCATATAGGTATTTGCTCCCCCTTTCGCAGCACCGTATCTCCCCACTGCAAAACCGCCTGATACGCCTTTTGATCCGCTGCCGTCTGTATAAACTCTTGTGCTGTCAATATTTGTAAAAAAGAACAGGCTGTCTGCTTCTCCTTTTGCAGCACCGTATCTTCCTACGGCAAAACCGCCGGATACTCCGGTTGATCCGTTTCTTGAATATACCCTTGTGCTGTCTTCATTTGTTGTAAAAAACGTTGTTGTAGGACCTTTGGCTGCACCATACCTGCCTACGGCAAAACCGCCGGATACCCCGGTTGATCCCTTTCTTGAAAAAACTCTGGTACTGTCGGGTGTTACCATAAAATAAGTTGTATCGGGCATTCCTTTTGCTGCTCCGTATCTGCCTACGGCAAAACCACCGGATACGCCTTTTGCTGTATATTCTTTTACATATAATCTTGCTCCTTCGGATGTTACTACAAATATTGGTTTACCGTCTTTATCTTGTATCTCAAAAAGAGCATCTTCGTCAGCTTGTGAGGCATCTGCTTTTACAACAAATTTACCGGAAGGAGTTGTTGTTCCTATTCCGACATTGTAAGTGGTATTTGTTAAATAAACATTTGAAGATGATTGAGACCAAATTTCTGCCGACATTGATAAATCTGTCCATTTGCCGTTTCCGAATATAAAAAATGCATCCTCATCTGTATCAAAAACGAGTAATCCTTCAGCAGGGTAGCCGGTTCCATTATCAATTTTTTCTCTGTCAGAAGTTGTCATTCTCGGTATTAATAATCCTTGTGTTGTTGATTGTATCTCAAGCATTGCAGAAGCATCCGGTGTTCCTCCGGTTGAATTTATTAATACTTGAGATTCTCCTTTGTTTATTATCAGAATTGAAATAATAAAAAGGATTACGATTTTGAAGTAGTGTAATTTTTTCATTTTCTTTTGTTTTTGAATTTGCATAAATTTACATCTTTTTTTTAAATACTTTGTTTTTTTTTGA
>JAIORJ010000115.1 GCA_021108185.1 Methanococcoides sp.
CGCGAAAAAATAACTTAGCGCTTATCTATCCAATCTTTTTCCTAACAGTCTTCAACCTTCAGCCTATCCACCTGAGCAGTTATCTTTTACATTATGAACGCTGATGAAAAATGCATATTGCTTGCCGAAAGAATCGTCAAGATTCTTAAGGAAGGGATACATCTAAACAGCGACGTAATGCACTTTATCGATTCGACATTTTCAAGTCCCTGCATAAATGAGCTTGAAAAAATAATTGCTGATAATTCCGACTGTGAAAGAGATTCTTTAATAGAGCTTATTTTTTTCCCTGATGAAGAGATTCAGGCCAAGCTGGAAGATCTCCTGGAAAGCCATAATTATTGCAGAGAAGATGAAAAAAAGGTTTTGGATTATCTTTCCTCCCGGCAGATTGAATCGACTATACATTTCCCTGACAATAAAGGCGCTTTTAGTGTAAAAATGCCATATGAGGCAGCAGGTCGGTTCTTAAACCGGCTGAATATTCACAGGGCAATTGATAAAAGGATATCTGTTGCGATCAATAATTATGTTTCCGAAAAACTGAAAATTTTTGTTAGGGTCAAGCTAAGAAACACACATAGTGAACTTGCTGAAAATAAAATTCTATTTTTATGCGATTTTTTTGGAAAAATGGAAGATGAAAGCGGCGATTTTCTTGAATGCCTTGATTTTATACTGTCTTTTTTAGATGAAGCCGAAAATACTTCGGACTTATTTAGCGCGCTTATAGATAAGAAAAGGTTTTATTTTAAAAATTTGCAAAGGGCTGAAAAATTCAGGCAACAGCTTGAAAAAGGCAACATGGAAACAATGATTCTTCAAGGTGTCAAAGCGCCGTATATCAACATAGAAGATGAAAAAAGAAAGATGGAATTAATAGACAAAATCAGTTTGTCAGTTTTTGGAAGGACTGAATATTTTGAAAAGGCTCACCAGTGTATTGAGTTTAAATTTTTGTAATGCTTTAGCTTTTTTTAAACGAATTCAAACTTACGGATTTGTTTTGAACCGCAGAATATCGAACAAGGAAT
>JAIORJ010000087.1 GCA_021108185.1 Methanococcoides sp.
CTATTTGGCAATGTTTGAAATTCAAGTTTGCAATAATAATTAAAATGCTGATAGTTCTTTACCTTCTCTCGCTTTTCTGACAGCATCTACTATCTGATCAGCAGTGTAAAAATCGCTCTTAAAGACTTTCCTTTCATCCGGAGAATAGATAACCAGCAAAGGAATAGTCAGGGAGCCGACTTCTTTCAATTTTCTTTTACCCGCCGGGTTTTTGCCTGTGATATCCACTTTTATCGGAACAATATCGTCACTTTCAAAAAGATCAATTATTTTGCGGCTGTTTAAAACTCCATGTTCCAGCGCCTTGCAGTTAAGGCACCACTCGGCTGTAAAGTCCAAAACAACAATTTTCCGCTGTTTGACAGCTTCGTTAAAACGCTCCGGTGTATAATAAATCCAGTCGATGGATCCCTCGTCGGTCAGGCGCAAGCCACCAATGACGGACATGGCAATCATAAGGATGCCAAGGGCTGTAAAAAAAACTCTTCGCCCTTTTCCTGAAGCAATCCGGACAGTTCGATAAGCAAGCCACACTCCTGCTGCAGCGCAAAAAGCCATCACCCCCCACCAGTAAACCCTACCCGGCGGGTCAGGAGGGTTTGACAAAAGTGCGCTTAAACCGCTGCCGATGAAATATGCTGCGGCAGCCAGCATAAACAGACCCATCACCTGTTTTATTAATTCGCTGGCCGGTCCTGTTTTAGGCATCTTTTTAACAAGCCCGGGCGAAGCTGAGAGTATCAGATAGGGCATGGCCATTCCTGACCCGATAAATGCAAATGTAGTTATGGTGGTTACAGGATGCTGGGTTGCCGCCCATGCTGCTGCTGCACCCATAAAAGGAGCTGTACAGGGCGTGGATAAAATAGCTGTCAAAATCCCAAGGCCAAAAGACCCCTGGAGGCTGTCCTGCCGAGGGTTAATCTTGTAGATAAAGCCGGGCAGACGAACAGAAAACAGCCCGCACATACCTACGGCCATAACTGCTATAATTCCACCTATTAAAATTGTAAAAACCGGATACTGGAAAAG
>JAIORJ010000091.1 GCA_021108185.1 Methanococcoides sp.
TTTACATTGACATATTGTGTCATGGCCAATGATTGATTGTTAACCTATATTTATTAAGTGGTTGACAATCAAGGGGTGAGATAATAGAATTTTAAAAAAAACAGTAGATAATAGGTCTCCATTTCAAAAAGTATGGCGGAATGCAAAATTAATATAGACAAAGATTTCACAGATCACACTGATTTTCACAACAACTATTAATCTGTGTAATCAGTGTAATCTATGTCTCAAAATTCCGAGCAATATGAGCAATTACCATTTAATTTGAAGTGGATACGATTATCTCTAAATTTCAATCGTATAATCAAAATTAAGATCCATAATTGCCGTTATCTGTGTTCATCTGCGTTTATCTGCGGTTAAAAATAAAATTGAAATAATTCCAGCCTGCTTTCTTTCCGCACATGCGCTGAGCGTGGGTCGGGGGAGTGGTGTGTGGGCTATGGCCTCGGTTGTTGGAGATTGCTGTCGGCGGCGGGCATGTCTATAAAAATATAAAATTTATGTAATACTACACCGCAAAGCACGCAAAGAACGCAAAGTTAAGGTTACAATGTCTTTGCGAACTTTGCGCTCTTTGCGGTGAAATACTTAACGGCAACCTTCAATCTGCATCCATCTGCGCTATACCCTGCCACCGCAGCCCGTCAGGGCGGCAGTGTGGCAGCCAGCCGTGTGGATTCGTGTGAGTTTGGAACCGCAGATAAACGCGAATAAACGCAGATATTGCAGCTAAAATTTGATTATCTGTAATTAGTGATCTATGTCTCAAAATTCCGAGCAATATGATCAATTACCATTTAATTTGAAAGGGATACGATAATAGGCCTATTTACCTATCCCCATGGTCTTATTGGTCTTTGCAATTGATTTTGCACCGTCAGGTTCCAGTTCGCACATGGCCCGGATCGCATCTACGTTCTCGGGTACCACATCCGACTCCTGGTGGATGGCCTGGAAGAAGTACAGTTCGCCGTGGTACTTGCTGATACTGTCCTTCCATATCACGTTCTCGAACA
>JAIORJ010000040.1 GCA_021108185.1 Methanococcoides sp.
GACTGATTTGGAGGCTATACCGCACCGCAAACTTCCAGAGGATTTCGAGATCGGTGCGGATAGTTTGCCAATCACAGAGGGAAAAGTGCACTTTATCCGACAGGTGAAGGGAGACGGAACAATCAGTGTGCTGAATGAAGACTTTGATGTCGGTGAATCGTTGGCTTATGAATATGTCTGGGCTACTATCGACACAAAACAAGAACAATTAAAGGTATAGTATCGGGAGAAGAACGCAGAAGAGGCGGGTCTTATCAAGATTAATGAATACAAGATCGGTGAAAATGTGAAAATATTCGAAGAGAAGTTCTGAAAAAGAAAAGTGTAAACGATGTTATGGACCTTACCAGATACTCCTTCCCGGATGGCGTGAAGTAGCTATGATTATGGCGTTATAGGAAGTGTAGACGGGACTATTTCTCTAAATTCCGCACTCAAATCGTCAACAGGGCGCATTTCTCCGCACCTACCAAATTTTGCTTTTATTGTTAGATATCACACTTTACCACAATACCATTCGATTAATCGAAAAGTTTAAGTAATATTATTCACATGCATACAATTAGATAAGTCGATTAATCGACAAGTTTGAATGCAGGTGATAAACAACATGAACAAACACAACCACACCCCCCACAACAACGAGCAGCAACAGGATGAAAATCCATTCAGGTACATCCTGATAAGAGCACTGCTACATCAGCAGGAAGAGAGCATCGGCACCGCTCAGCACCGATTCGCCATTCCAGAGTACCGGATCACTACTCAAGCACGGATCAATATGGCTCGGGCAGGAATGCGAAGCATTGGCGTTGCCAGCACGCTGAGTGCCAGGAGGTGAGATCATGATAGTAACAACAACCCAAAACATACAGGGATATGAGGTTGAGACTTTAGATATCGTATTTGGAAATACTGTAAGAGCCAAGCATGTCGGAAAAGACATCATGGCTGGCTTGAAAAGCATAGTTGGAGGAGAACTGCACGGATATTCGGAGATGCTTGCAGATGCAAGGG
>JAIORJ010000167.1 GCA_021108185.1 Methanococcoides sp.
GGCAAAAGCTGAAGATTTCGCAACCCGCAGTCAGTTTAGCGGTTAAACGCGGAGAGCAATTGGTTATACGCCACAATTACTCGTTAAAAGCTTAACAGTAACTTATAAACTAATGTACGTCCCGAAAGCCCGCCTATAGCGTGCGTGCGCCAATCCTCGACCCTACCTGTCGGGGACTGGAGGTGAGATTCCTCCGGTCTACCCGACTTCAAAGCTTGATAATAAAAAGGCAGAGTCAAATGACCCTGCCTTAAATAATATAGAAGGTTCTTTTAAGGTGCTTACTTCTTGAACTTCCTCCTGAATCCTGCCAGACCTATTAGACCAGAACCTAAAAGGAGCATGGTTGCTGGTTCGGGGATTACATTAATAGACGTGCAGATAATAGTTTCTAAGTCAGATTCGAGTGTGTTGGAATCTGTAGCTATAAAGAGACCTCCAGTGTTGCCAAATGCACGACTGACTGAATCCCATTGTCCGGTACCACCTTCAGCCATGACCTGAAAAACATCATCACGATGATCCTGGTTCAATATGTATGATGACCATGGTGTACCTACTAGAGAAAATACCATAACATCATTAGTAATTGCTAACTGATTGGCTACATAGGCAGCATCATAGTCTGCTTGATTACTTGGATATCCGTTTTCCGTTCCTTCATCGCCGATAGTGACAATCGCCATGTAATAGTCCTGTGCAGCGGTAGTATCATCATTCCAGTTGTACCAGTTAACTAAATCCGTCACTGCCGGACCGTTATCCTCCAGATGGTTTGAAACCGGCGTTCCACATAGACCTGCAACATAAGCAGAAACTGTTTGATCAAAATATGTTCCGCCATAGGTTGTAGTAATACCCATGAAACTAGCTCTCACCCATGCATCACAATTCGGACAATCAATATTATCAATAACACCATAAATAGCATTACTAATCGCCGTCATCCTTGGGCGCTAAAAATATCTGACCCACTTATGCCAACTATTAGTGACCCAGTTTA
>JAIORJ010000122.1 GCA_021108185.1 Methanococcoides sp.
CTTTTGGAATCCATTTCGCAATCAGCCGCTTCATTCGCTCCCAAATCAATCTACTCTTATGGCTCCGGCGCCTTAATATCTTGTACCACATCCGGCAAATTTCCTTACGGAAGACACTTAGGGCAGAACTGTTCGTCGGTACTCCATAGTACCGCACATGCCCTGCTACTACCGACCTCAAATAGCCTCCCTGAACAGGAATAGGATAGTGCATACATCGCCGAAGCTTTGTGTAAACCTCCTTGAGTTTCTGCTGCAGCTTACTACGTATCGTCTTTCGCAGTATTATAAACTTTCCTTTTCCCGTCTTTCCGCATATATGCGTAAATCCGAGAAAGTTAAAGGTCTCAGGTTTTCCTATACCACGCCTTTTCCTATCCTGTGTCGCAAAACGACCGAATTCGATCAGGCGTGTTTTGCCGGAATGCATCTTAAGGCTAAATCTTGAAAACCTCTCCTTCAACTCAACAAGAAATTGTTCCGCTTCATGACGATGTTTAAATCCCACAACAAAATCATCAGCAAAACGCACGATTATAACATCACCGTGTGATCGCTTCCTCCATTGTGTGGCCCACAGGTCAAATACATAATGAAGATAAATGTTGGCAAGCAAAGGGCTGATACTCCCACCCTGAACCGTACCTTCTTCACTTCGCATCAACCTGCCGTCTTCCAGCACACCTGCCCTCAACCATTTCTGGATAAGAAGTACAATGCGCCGGTCAGCTATTCGGTGCTCAATGAATTTTACCAGCCATTCGTGTTGGAGGGTATCGAAAAATGCACGAATATCTGCATCAAGCACCCAGTTCACCTTTCTTCTCGTGATTCCGACATAGAGTGCGTCCAAAGCATGATGTGAACTGCGTCCTGGTCGGAACCCGTAAGAAAATCCGAGAAAATCCCGTTCGTAGATCGCATTCATGACTTCCGTTGTTGCCCGCTGAACGATCTTATCTTCCAACACACAAATGCCGATCGGTCGTTTGCGGCCATCT